>JAYTAJ010000390.1:0-1785 GCA_043737575.1 Myxococcales bacterium
GTCCACCATCGCACGCTGCATCTCGTCCTGGACCTTCGTCGCGATCTGCGTCGCCGGCCCGTCCTCGTCGGTCTCGCCCGGCTCGAAGTCGCTGCCGCAGTAGGCCTGCCACAGCTCCTCCATCTTCTTGCAGTCGAGGATGTACGTGCGCCGCGCCGCTTCGAGCCAGGCGGCGACGTCGCGATCGAGCGCGTCGCCCGTCGTCGCCGCGCTGCGGCGCAAGCGCGTGATCGCGTCGTTCACGATCGCGCCATCGTGGCCCTTGATGATGTCGGCGCAGGCGTCCTTGGTCCTGGCGTGGCCGACCGCGTACGTCTCGTGAGTCTCGTCGGCGTCGCGCAACGCGGCCGCACGCACGTCGCCCCAGGCACCCTCGCTGAACGAGATCGCCCTGGCCCGCTCGCGATCCGCCGCCTCCTCCTGCAGGCGCTCGTCGGCCTTCACGAGCCCAGCACGCACTGGCGCCGCGAGCTCATCGGCGAGCCTCTGCAGGTCGTCGATGCCGTCGGGATCGTCGCCATTCCGCGCGACCGCGTCGCGCAGCGCGCGCTCCCGCTCCTCGCACTTCGCTGGCAGCGGGTCCATGTCGTGCTGATGCGCCTTGAGGTCGGCCAGATCGTCGAGCGCCGCCTCGAGCTGACGGATGCCGTCGGGCCACGTCGCGACGATGCGCCGGGCGTCCTTGTCGGTCGTCGGGCTCGGGCCGAGGCTCGCGACGCCGCGCTCGATCGCGGCGAGCAGGTCCTGGGCGCGCTCGACCGAGCCCATCCCCGAATCCTCGGACACGCGCGACAAGACCGACGCCAGCGCGCGAGCGTCCTGGTCGAGCTGCTCGATGATCGCCTTGCGGCCGCCGGCCGAGCTGCCGAGCTTGGCGAGCGCCGCCTTCACCGCGGGATGGTCGGGGCCCTTCAGCAGATCGGCGCACGCCTGCTCGGCCGCCTCCTCGCTCTTGTGCGCGGCAGCGTAGAGCTGGCGCCCAGCGGCGGCGATGGCGCTGTCGACCGCGCGGAGCCCGCCGTCGGCCGCGTAGTCGTCGGCGGCGTCCTCGGCGTCCTCGAGCTTGTCGTCATCGCGCCGCACCTCCTCGATCGCGCGCTTCGTCGACTCCTGATACTGCGACGCGAGCTTCGGCAGCTCGACGAGGCCGTCGGGATCGTTCGTCGCCTGGTACTCGTCGGCTTGACGCTCCAGCTCCTTCGCGCGCTCGTCGCACATCCGCGCCTCGGGCGCGGCGTGATCCTGGCCGAGCTTCAGCGCGCGCAAGCTCGGCGTGAGGCCGACGTACTCGTCCATGTCGTCGGGATAGCGGTCGGCGATCGCCTTCGCCGCCGCGTCGTCGCCCGCGACGTCCTCGAGCCGCTCGGCCAGGCGCTTGATGTCCTGGGCGAACGCGCGCGCGTTGTCGATCGGTCGATCGCTGGCGTCGCCCGGCAAGCGCTCCAGCTCGTCGGACATCGCCTCGACCTTGCCCTCGATCTGGCGCATCAGGTCGGCGCGCTGGTCGGGATCGTCGCCCGCGCGCGACGGGCTCTTCGGCGCACAGACCAGCACCAGCGCGCCTGCGGCAACGAGCCAGTGGATGCGGATCATCGTCATTCGGCCTCCTCCTTCGGCTGCGACGCTAGGCCTTTCGACGCCGTCAAGCAACGGCGCGGCGTTCCGGGGTACTGTCGGTGCGGAGGGACGATGACCGACTGGCGCGATCATCCGCTGTGTGAGTCGAGGGTGCCGTGGCCGGCGCGGTTCTGGGGGCCGGAGCGGCTCGATCCGGACGCGTGGCGC
>JAYTAJ010000391.1:0-1784 GCA_043737575.1 Myxococcales bacterium
CTCGAGGCGCGCCCGGTCTTCCGCCCGCGCTACCACGCCGTCGCGATCGTCCACCTCGATCGCCTCGCGCCCGTCGATCAGGCCGCGCTCCGCTTCCACCCCGAGCACGCCGGCCGCGGCATCGTGCCCAGCGGCCTCATCCACGCGATCCGCCCCGCCGCCTACGCTGGCAGTCAGCGCGCGCGCCCGCCCCACGAATGACGCTACGCCGGCGTCAGGCGCTCGAACGTCTCCGCCTCCGTCCACCGCTCGTGATCGCCGACGAACGCGTAGCCCGACGGCTTGCGGTCGATGAAGATCTCGCGGACCAGCCGGAACCGCTCCTGATCGTCGAACGCGCCCACGCTCATCGCGTACGCTTGCGTCGGCTTGAGGAAGTAGAACAGCGTCGTGCCGCACTGCTTGCAGAAGCCGCGCGCCGCCCACTCAGAGCTGTCGTACCGACCCAGCTGCGCCTCGCCCGTGAGCGTCACGCCCTCGCACATCGCCGCCAGGAACGCCGAGCCTCCCGCCCAGCGCCGACACATCCCGCAATGGCACGCATGGTGCTCCGTCTCGACGTGCTCGGCCGAGAAGCTCACCGCGCCGCACAGACATCGTCCCGTCATCATCGCCCGAGCATGCGGGCGCCCCGTGCGGCGGTCAACCCGGCCGATCCCGCCGATAGCCTATCCAGCGCCTACCTCCGCCATCGGCCCGCGGTTGCGCCCGCGCCGATGCGACGTACAACGATCGCCATGCGCGACGCCGTCTTCCTGCTCAGCCCCGCGCGCTGCGGCGGCGAGCGCGCCGCACAGCTCGCGCGCTCCACGCGCTC
Organism: Myxococcales bacterium; assembly: GCA_043737575.1. GTDB lineage: Bacteria > Myxococcota_A > Polyangia > Haliangiales > Haliangiaceae > UBA2376. The sequence goes on from JAYTAJ010000391.1 coordinate 818, forward strand.
CGCGCTCGGCCGCACCCTGCACGCGGGCGGCGCGTCGATCGGCGACGTCTTCACCTGGCTGTCCGCGCTCTACTTCCGCGGCAAGCTGACCTACGCCCGCCGCTTCGCCGCGCCGCCGCCGACCCGCCCAGGCGTCTTGATCATGGCCGCCGGCCTCGGCCTCCGCAGCCCCGACGCGCCGCTGTCCGCCGCACTCCTCCACGCCATGGGCCAGGTCGACATCGAGAGCCCCACCTTCGTCGCGCCCCTCCGCCGCGACGCTGCGCTCCTCGATCATCTATGCGGCCCCAACACGCGCGTCGTCCTCCTCGGCAGCATCGCGACCGGCAAGTACCTCGACACCCTCCTCGCGATCTTCGGCCCGCGCCTCCTGTTCCCCGCCGACTTCGTCGGTCGCGGCGACATGAGCCGCGGCGGCCTCCTCCTCCGCGCCGCCGCCTCGGGCGACGAGCTCGCCTACCGCCCCGTCCTCGGCGCCACCCGCCGCGGCACCCGCCCGCCGCGCCTGCCACCACCACCCCGTCGCGCGTGACTTGGTCGAATCGAGTGCGCCGATTGCGCCCTTCCGGCGGCCGCGAGCGGCGCTCAGGGGTTCGCGCGGATCCGGCGCCGGGCTCGACGGACGGCGAAGCGCAGACAGCCGAGGATCGTCGCGCGGGGCAGCTCCACCTCCGGCCGCAGCTCGAGGTAGCAGCCGCCGATCCAAGCGTGCTCGAGCAGGAGCTCCTCGGGATCGGGGTAGTTGCCGATCGGGTCGAAGACGAGGTAGGCCGCTTCCTTGCGCCGGGAGGCGAGCTTGATCGTGCAGAGCTTCTGACCCCGGATCTCGCAGACCAGGCTGCCCCATCGGCGGTCGACGGTCGCGTCGGGCGCGACCTGGCGCACGAGCGCGCGCACCTCGTTGAGGATCGGTCGCAGCTCCTCCGGCTGCCGGGCGATGTAGCGCTTGACGCTCAACTCGCCGCTC
>JAYTAJ010000392.1:0-4229 GCA_043737575.1 Myxococcales bacterium
GCCGGTCACCCCGGCCAGGTGGATCGCCGATGAACTCCGGCGTCGATCCCGGTCGGCGCGCTGTAGGCACTCGACGACCGATCGATCTGGCCGACTCGATCGCGACATGATGAAGCGTGCTTTGCCCGTGGTGATCCTGGGAATTGTCAGCTGCGGCGACAACGTCCCTCTCGACAAACCCCCTGAGGTCGCATCCGCTCGGATCAGCGCCGCCGCGAGCGAGGACGGCGTGGTCGTGGTCGATGCCACCGCGATCGATCCGGAGGGCGACGAGCTGACCTACTCGGCCACCAGCCCGCGGCACGGCGCGATCGTCGGGACCGGCCCGACGTACACGTACACCCCGGAGCCGGACTACCACGGCACCGACTCGTTCCAGATCACGATCTCCGACGGGCACAGCAGCGTGATCGTCCCGGTCGACCTCACGATCGCCGCGGTCAACGACGCGCCCGTCGCGACCGACGTCGCCGCGGTGACCAACCAGGATCAAGGCGTGGCGGTGGCGCTCACCGCGACCGACATCGACAGCGCGACCCTGACCTACGAGATCGTCACGCCGCCCGGCCACGGCACGCTCGCCGGCCTGGCGCCCACGCTCACGTACACCCCGGCGTCGCACTACTTCGGCGCCGACTCGTTCACGATCCGCGCGTCCGACGGCGAGCTCGGCTCGAACGTCGCGACCGTGACCCTCACGATCTCCGACCGCATCACCTGCGGTGACGGCGTGCTCGAGGGCGCCGAGCAGTGCGACGACGGCAACGACGACGATCGCGACGCCTGCCTCAGCAACTGCATCATCGCCGCGTGCGGTGACGGCGTGATCCAGGCCGGGATCGAGGGCTGCGACGACGGCAACGTCGTCGATCGCGACGCCTGCCTCACCACCTGCGCGGTGGCGGCGTGCGGCGACGGCTATGTCCAGACCGGCGTCGAGGCGTGCGACGACGGCAACACCAGCGACGCCGACACCTGCCTCGGCACCTGCGCCATCGCGGCGTGCGGCGACGGCCGGGTCCAGGCCGGCGTCGAGGCGTGCGACGACGGCAACGCCAGCGACGATGACGCCTGCCTCGGTACCTGCATCGCCGCGATCTGCGGTGACGGCGTGATCCAGGCCGGCGTCGAGGCGTGCGACGACGCCAACGCGGTCGAGACCGACGCGTGCCTCGGCACCTGCGCCGCGGCGACCTGCGGCGACGGCGTGGTCCGCGCCGCGGTCGAGGCGTGCGACGACGGCAACGCCGACCAGACCGACGGCTGCCTCTCGACCTGCGCGGTCGCGAGCTGCGGCGACGGCGTGGTCCAGAGCGGCCTCGAGCAGTGCGATGACGGCAACGCCGTCCAGACCGACGGCTGCCTCTCCACCTGCGTCACCGCGACCTGCGGCGACGGCTTCACCCGGACCGGCGTCGAGCAGTGCGACGACGCCAACCCGAGCAACACCGACGCATGCCGCGACACCTGCCAGACCGCGACGTGTGGCGATGGCTTCGTCCAGGCCGGCGTCGAGCAGTGCGACGACGCCAACCAGACCAACACCGACGCGTGCCGCAGCACCTGCCAGACCGCGACGTGTGGCGATGGCTTCGTCCGGGCCGGCGTCGAGCAGTGCGACGACGCCAACCAGATCAACACCGACGCGTGCCGCAGCACCTGCCAGGCCGCGACGTGTGGCGACGGCTTCGTCCAGGCCGGCGTCGAGCAGTGCGACGACGCCAACGCCAACAACGGCGACGCCTGCCTCGACGGGTGCGTGGCCGCGACCTGCGGTGACGGCTTCGTCCGCACCGGCCTCGAGCAGTGTGACGACGCCAACGGCAGCAACGTCGATGGCTGTCTCAACAGCTGCTTCGAGGCGACCTGCGGCGACGGCTTCGTCCACAGCGGCAACGAGCAGTGCGACGACGCCAATGGCGACAACGCCGACGCCTGCCTCAACAACTGCCAGGCCGCGTTCTGTGGCGACGGCGTCATCCGCAGCGACTTCGAGCAGTGCGACGACGGCAACGGCGACAACGGCGACGCCTGCCTCGCCGCGTGCATCGTGGCGACGTGCGGTGACGGCTTCGTCCGCAACGGCGTCGAGCAGTGCGACGACGCCAACGGCGACAACACCGACGCGTGCCTCACCAGCTGTGCCCAGGCCAGCTGCGGCGACGGCTTCACCCGCCCCGGCTTCGAGCAGTGCGACGACGCGAACGCCGACAACAGCGACGCGTGCCTCGCCTCGTGCGTGGCGGCGAGCTGCGGCGACGGCTTCACCCGGACTGGCGTCGAGCAGTGCGACGACGCCAACGCCAGCAACGGCGACGCCTGCCTCAACGTGTGCGTGGCCGCGACCTGCAGCGACGGCTTCACCGAGACCGGCATCGAGGACTGCGACGACGCCAACGGCACCGCCGGCGACGGCTGCGAGAACGACTGCAGCCTGACGCCGCCGGAGCTGTGTGGCAACGGCGCGATCGACCTCGGCGAAGAGTGCGACGACGCCAACGTCGTCGACGGTGACGGCTGCGGTCACAGCTGCCTGGTCGAGCGCTGCGGCGACGGCCTGACGCAGTTCTTCCGCGGCGAGCAGTGCGACGACCAGAACCTGACGAACGGCGACGGCTGCGACGCCACGTGTCAGGTCGAGCCGTTCGTCACCACCGCGGCGATCAAGATCAGCGGCGCGCTGTCGTGCACCACCTCGGTCGCGAACGCGGCCCGCAAGATCGCGGTCGACGGCAGCGGCACGGTCTACGCGGTCATGCAGTGCGGCTCGAGCGCCCAAGTCACGGTCAGCGCCGATCGCGGCCTCAGCTTCTCGGCGCCGCTCGACCTGTCGGCGGGCCTGCCCAATGCACCCGTCACCGTCTCCCAGGTGGCGGTGGCGAGTGGACCGAGCGGCGCGGCCTACGTCGCGATCATGCTGAACACCGGCGAGGTCTTCCTGCGCACGACCGCCGACGGCGGCGCGAGCTGGACCGCCGCGACCGCGGTCGGTCAGGCCACCAGCACCTCGACGGGTCTGTCGCTGCAGTCGTTCAACGACAACGTCTACGTCGGCTTCTCGACCAACGGCGGCGTCGCGGTCGCCCGCAACGACAACCGCGGCATCGGCACGTTCGAGATCACCCCGGTCGGGATGTCGATCGCGTACTTCGATCTGCTCTACGACGTCGTGCAGGGCACGCTGGTGGTCGCGGCGGACACCCCCGGGTTCCACCTCCGCGCCAGCACCGATGGTGGCGTGTCGTTCGCGAACGAGACCAACCCGGCCGGTCAGCAGTACTACTCGGACTGGGCGATCGGCAACGGCAAGATCTTCAGCGGCGGCGTGAACCTCGGCGCCTCGGGCAACGCGGCGCGCCTGTACATCATCCCGACCTCGAACATGGCGAGCTCGTCCTTCGTCGCCGGCCTGCCGGTGGTGACGACGCCGCAGTCGCGGTCGCTCGGCGCCGACGCGGCGGGCAACGCCTTCGTCGCGTCGCAGCTCAACGGTGGCGGCGTGCAGCTCGATCGTCTGGCCGCGGGCGGCTCGGCGTTCGATGCGCCGCGGGTCCTCCACGCGTCGGCGACCTCGCCGATCGTGGCACCGCTGCCCGGTAACCAGGGTGCCGCGGTGGTCTACACCGTCGGCTCCGAGGTCTTCGCGACGATCCAGACCTACTGATCGACGGTCACGCAGTCCACTCGGGGTCGTCGCTCGCACGCGACGGCCCCGAGGCATTTTCGGCGCGGCCGCGCGCGGTCACAGCGCGAGCGGGCGGTCGGGCAGGGTCGCGCGCAACAGCTCGGTCGTGTCGGGCGACAGCGCCGAATCGTCGGGGGCGTAGCGCAGGTCGGGCAACAGCGTGCCGAGCTCGGCGATCGCGTAGGTCGCCAGCTCCTGACAGCCGCTGGCGTCGCTGGCGTCGATGGCCTCGACGTTGCCGAGGCCGCCGCCGTCGTCGCCCGCGCGCTCGCTGATCCGGATCACGACGCCGGTGCCGTCAGCGCCAAGCCGATCGTCGCGCAGGCGGAACGCGCTACCGACCAGCTCGGTGCGCAGATCGATCAGGCCGATCGGGGCGCCGTGGAGGTCGACCTGCGTCGCGGTGAGGCGATAGCCGCGGTCGGCGAGGGCGTCGATCAGGTGCTGCACGCTCGGCGGCTCGGCGAGGCGGTACGACGTCGCGGTCGGCACCACGCGCGCCATGCCGAGGATCCACGCCCGCCGCGTCGTCGACGGCCCGCGC
>JAYTAJ010000393.1:0-4229 GCA_043737575.1 Myxococcales bacterium
GCGGCGGCGGCCGGCATCGCGATGGGGGTCGGCTCGCAGCGCGCGATGGCCGAGCATCCGGACCTGACCACGACGTTCCAGGTGAAGGACGTCGCGCCCGACCTGGTGCTGATCGGCAATCTCGGCGTGATCCAGGCCGGCGCGATGGGCGTCGCGCGCTGCCTCGAGCTGGTGAAGGCGATCGGCGCCGACGCGCTGGCGATCCACCTGAACCCAGCGCAGGAGATGATCCAGGACGGCGGCGATCGCGACTTCCGCGGCGCCATCGACACCATCGCGCGGCTGGTCGACACCCTGCCGGTGCCGGTGATCGTGAAGGAGACCGGCTGCGGATTGTCGCCGCAGGCGGCGGCGCGGCTGCGCTTCGTCGGCGTCACCACCGTCGACGTCGCCGGCGCGGGCGGCACCAGCTGGGTCGCGGTCGAGGCCCGGCGCGCTGCCGAGGGCAGCGCCGCCCGCGCGCTCGGCACCGAGCTGTGGGACTGGGGCCTGCCGACCGCGGTCGCGACGATCGCGTGCGCGACCCACGGCCTCGCGGTGATCGCGTCGGGCGGCATGCGCAGCGGGCTCGACGTCGTGCGCGCGCTCGCGCTCGGCGCGACGGTCGGCGGGCTGGCGGCGCCGATCTTGCGGGCCCAGCGCGCCGACGGCAGCGATGGCGTCGCCGCGCTGATCGCGCAGGTGACGTCGTCGATCCGCACGGTGATGCTGCTGACCGGCGCGCGGCGGGTCGCCGATCTGCGGGCGGCGCCGCGCCACCTCGGCGCCGAGCTGCGATCGTGGCTCGACGATCTGGGGCTGGCCGCGGCGGGGATCGCGCGACCGTGAGCGTGCACGCGTGGACCGGGCGCGGGCACGGCAAGGTGATCCTGCTCGGCGAGCACGCGGCGGTGTACGGCCACGCGGCGGTCGCGGGCGCGATCGATCGCGGCGTGACGATGACGGCGCGGATCGCCGAAGGCCCGCTGCGGCTGCGGGTGGCGGCGTGGCAGCTCGACGTCGGCTGCGGCGACGATCATCCGGTCGCGCGGGCGCTGGCCGCGATCGCCGCGGCGTTCGAGCTGGTCGACGGCATCGCGCTCGACGGCGACGCGACGGTGCCGCCGGGTGCGGGGCTGGGCTCGTCGGCGGCGACCGCGGTGGCGATCACCCGCGCGCTGGCGGCGGCGCGCGGCCGTGACCTGACCGAGGCCGAGGTCGCGGCGATCGCCGATCGCGCCGAGCGCTGCTTCCATGGCAACCCCAGCGGGCTCGACGTCGCGCTCGCCGCGGCCGGTGGCCTCGGGCGGTTTCGCCGCGACCGCGGGCTGACGCCGATCGTCGCGCCGCCAGTGCCGCTCGCGATCGGGCTGTCGGGCGAGCCGCGCTCGACCGCGGCGATGGTGGCGCGGGTCGCCGCGGCGCGGGCGGCGGCGCCGACGGAGACCGACGCGCGGCTGGCGCAGCTCGGCGCCTGCGCCGACGACGCGGTCGCGCTGGTCGAGGGCGCGCGGTGGCCCGAGCTCGGCGCGCGGATGAACGCGGCCCACGAGGCGCTGGCCGCGCTCGGCGTGTCGACGCCCGGGCTCGACGCGATGGTGGCGGCGGCGCGCGACGCGGGCGCGCTCGGCGCCAAGCTGACCGGCGGCGGCGGCGGCGGCGCGGTGATCGCCCTCGCGCCCGGCGGCGAGGCCGCGGTGCTCGCGGCGTGGCGCGCGCTCGGCAAGGACGGCTTCGTCACCACCGTCGGAGGCGCGGCGTGATCGGCGACGCGGTCACCGCCCGCGCGTGCGCCAACATCGCGCTGGTGAAGTACTGGGGCAAGCGCGACGCCGCGCTCAACCTGCCCGCGGCCGGCAGCCTGTCGCTCACGCTCGATGCCCTGACCACGGTGACGACGGTGCGGTTCGATCGCGGGCTCGCCGCCGACACCATGCGACTGGGCGGCGTCGACGCGTCGGCCGCGGTGCTGGCGCGGACCAGCGCGTGGCTCGATCACGTGCGCGCGCTGGCCGGCATCGAGCTGCGCGCCGCGATCGACACCGTCAACCACTTCCCGACCGCGTCGGGGCTGGCGTCGTCGGCGTCGGGCTTCGCCGCGCTCGCGGTCGCGGCCAGCGGCGCGGCCGGCCTCGCGCTCGACGACGCGGCGCGATCGCGCCTGGCGCGGCTCGGCTCGGGCTCGGCGGCGCGATCGATCCACGGCGGCCTGGTGCGGATGGACGCGGGCGAGCGCGCCGACGGCGCCGACGCGATCGCGACGCCGATCGACGCGCCCGCGCGGTTCGTCGCGTCGCTGCGGATGGTCGTCGCCGAGATCGGCGGCGGCGTGGCGAAGACCCACGGCTCGCGCGACGCGATGGAGCACTGCGCCGCGACGTCGCCGCTGTACGCCGGTTGGCTGGCCGCGGTGCCGGGCGATCTGATCGTCGCCGAGGCCGCGATCGTCGACGGCGATCTCGCCGCGCTCGGCGCGGTGACCGAGGCCAGCGCGCTGGCGATGCACGCCGCGGCGATCGCGTCGCGACCGACGATCCTGTACTGGCAGCCAGCGACGCTGGCGGCGATGGCCGAGGTGCGAGCGTTGCGGGCGGCGGGCCGGGCGGCGTGGGCGACGATGGACGCGGGACCGCATGTGAAGGTGCTGACGTCGAGGGAGGATGCCGAGGCGGTGGCGGCGGCGATGCGTGCGGTGCCGGGAGTGACGGCGATCGCGATCGCGGCGGCGGGACGCGGCGCGGAGATCGTGACGTGAGGGGAGCGGAGACGGTCACGGATACGGTCACGGATACGGTCACCGTTACGGATACGGATACGGATACGGATACGGATACGGTCACCGCTACGGATACGGTCACCGCTACGGATACGGTCACCGTTACGGATACGGTTACGGTTACGGCGACGGTTGCTGGGGCGGCGAGGGTGGGCGCGTGAGGAGCTGGTGCGCGACCGCGCCTGGCAAGGTGATGCTGACCGGCGAGTACGCGGTGCTCGACGGCGGCGAGGCGGTGGTGATCGCGGTCGATCGGCGCGCGCGTGCGGTGATCGGCAAGGCGACGGTGCCGTCGGAGTTCTTGGCGGCGGCACAGGCGGTGCTGGCGCGCGAGGTCGGCTCCGAGGCCGCGACGGCGATCGCGACGGTGCACGTCGACACCGAGGCGCTGCGTCAGGATGGCGTGAAGCTCGGCCTCGGCTCGTCGGCGGCGGCGACGGTCGCGGCGATCGCGGCGGCGCTGCACGCGGTCGGCGCCTTCGATCGCACGCGGGTCGCGACGCTGGCGGCGCTCGCCCACGCCGAGGCCCAGGCCCGGCGCGGCGCGGCGGGCAGCGGCGCCGACGTCGCGGCGTCGAGCCGCGGCGGCGCGATCGGCTTCACCCGCAGCCACACCCGCGCGCTCGCGCTGCCGCGCCGCCTGCAGCTGCGGTTCGCGTGGACCCGCGCCGCCGCCGACACCGCGACGCTGGTGGCCGCGGTCACCGCCGCGCGCGACGCACCGGGCGTCGCCACCGCCAAGGCCGCGATCATCGCCGCGTCGGCCGCGTTCGCCGACGCCACCAACGCCACCGACGCCGTCGACGCCCTCGCCGACGCCGCGCTCGCGACCGCCGCGCTCGCCGCGTTCACCGGCGTGCCGCTGGTGCCGCCCGCGGTCGCCGCGCTGCAACGCAGCCTGGTCGCCCTCGGCGCGGTCGCCAAGACCACGGGCGCGGGCGGCGGCGACATCGTCGTCATCGCCAGCGATGCCGGGTGCGACGCCGACGCGATCGATCGCGCGGTGCTCGACGCCGGCCTGGCGCCGCTGATCCTCGCCCTCGATCCGAGCGGTGTGGACATCGCACCCCTCACTGCGTAAGTTCGCGATCCCCTGTGTCGTCGTCGCGGCTGCCCGGCTTCCATACCAAGACTGTCGAGGAGCGCCGCCGCTATCTGCAGGAGCTCGGCGTCGATCTCGACGCCCTCGACGGCGGCCTGTCACTCGACGACGCCGCCGGGATGATCGAGAACGTGGTCGGCCGCTACGCGCTGCCGCTCGCGATCGCGACCAACTTCACCGTCGACGGCGTCGACGCGCTGGTGCCGATGGCGGTCGAGGAGCCGTCGATCGTCGCCGCCGCGTCCAACGCCGCGCGCATGGCCCGGGCCGGCGGCGGCTTCACCACGATCGTGTCGCCCGCGATCGTGACCGGCCAGATCCAGCTGGTCCAGATCGCCGACCCCGGTGCCGCGGTCGCGCGCCTCACCGCGG
>JAYTAJ010000394.1:0-1783 GCA_043737575.1 Myxococcales bacterium
CGCGCGCGGCCTCGCCGATCAGCTGATCGAGCGACGGCTTCGCCGCGTTGCTCTTCACGCCCTCGATGGTCTCGCGCGCGATGCCGCCGGTCAGCGAGCTGACCCAGCCCTTGGCGTGGCCGTCGCCGTAGGGATCGGCGATCGCGGTGGCGAGCGACAGGCCGTCGACCACCGTCAGCTTGTCGCGGTGGCGGTGCAGCGGCCGCAAGCACTCGCTGAACTCGCCCTCGGTGAGCGCGCCGAGCGGGAACTCCCAGCGCGTCGCGGTCGGCATCCCGCGGTGGATGTCCCAGCGGGCGTGGGGCACGCCGTGCTCGGTGTAGACGATGACCAGCCGCATCGGCGTGTCGGCGGGACCGGCCTTCGCCTCCTGGCGGCCGCGACCGCCGAACAGCGAGGGCAAGAACAACCCGCCCGCGGTGAGGCCCGCGGCCTGGAGAAAGCGTCGACGAGGAATGCCCATGGTCACTCCGCCTCCGCCTCGGGCAGCCCGAGGAAGCGAGGGTGGGTCGCGAGGTCCTTCACGAGCTGGCGGAGGTTGCCGCCCGACTCCGAGAACCGCGCCTGTAGATCGCGCGTGAGGCAGGTGTCGCCGCCCGCCGCCGGGCCGGCCAGCGCGTAGGTCAGGTACTTCTTGGTGACGCAGTCGGTGACCTGGCGGCTGCTGGCGAGGAAGTCGATCAGCCCGTTGGCGTCGGTGAACTGGCTGGTGTCGAAGTGGCCCGACGGATCGATCGGCAGGCCCATGTCGTTGGCCTGGAACCGACCGAGGGTGTCGAAGTGCTCGAACGTGAATCCGATCGGGTTGATCGTCTCGTGACAGGTCTTGCACACGTCGCCCGAGGTCGCGCGCACGTAGTTCTCGCGATTGGTGGTCGCGCCCATCTGGGGATCGTCCTCGGGGATCGTCATGTTCGCGCCCGCGGGCGGGCTGCCGAGCTCGACGCACAGGAGCTGCTTCAAGACGAACAGACCGCGCTGGACCGGCGACGGATTGTTCGGATGCGCGTGGGCGGCGAGGAACTGCGTCTGCATCAGGAAGCCGCGGCGATCGCCCATCCCCGACGGCAGATCGACCTCGCTCCACGCGCCCGCCGCCGGAGCCGGCAGGCCATACAGCGGCGCGGTCTCGGCGGTGACGAACACCCGGCGCGAGGTCAGGAGGTCGCGCACCGTGCCGCTGCGCGCGAAGATGATCTCGCCGAGGAAGCGCTGGGCCTCCTCGCGCATCGCCTCGCGCACCGCGTTCGACCAGCCGGCCGACTTCGACACCGTGTCGAGCCGCGCCAGCGCCAGCCACTGCCGGCTGAAGTTCATGAAGCCATCGACCGCGCGCGGCTCGGCGAGCATGCGATCGACCTGCGCCGCGAGATCCTCCTCGGTGCGCAGCCGGCCGCTGCTGGCGGCGTCGAACAAGGTCTCGTCGGGCATCGTCGTCCACAGGAGGTACGACAGCCGCGACGCGACGTCGTACGGAGACGACGCGCCGCCCGGGCCCGGCGCCTCGATGCGGTAGAGGAACGCGGGCGACTGCAAGATCACCTGGGTCGTCAGCTCGATCGCGGTGGCCCAGTCGTCCTCGAGCAGGTAGCGATCGAACACCGCCTGCAGGGTGTCGAGCTCCTGCTGCGACAGCGGCCGGCGATACGCGCGCGGCCCGAGCTCGGCGATGTACTGGCGGCCGCACGCCGAGCCCTCCGACGGCATGCACGGCACGAACTCGGCCTGGCGCTGGCGGACCCGCTCGGCGATCACCGTCGCCGTGGTGTTGTACTGGTTCACC
>JAYTAJ010000395.1:0-1783 GCA_043737575.1 Myxococcales bacterium
CGGCGCATCCGCTCGGCGTACCTCGAGCGCTTCCAGCGCGAGGCCAAGGCCGCGGCCAAGATGCAGCACCCGGCGATCGTCACGATCTTCGACGTCGGCGTCGACGACGCCAGCGGCGCGCCGTTCATGGTGCTCGAGTACCTGCCGGGCGAGACCCTGGCCGATCGGCTCGATCGCATCCGCATGCCGCTCGGCCGCGGCGTCAACATCGCCCTCGATCTGGCGAGCGCGCTGGCGTTCGCGCACCGCCAGCGCATCGTCCACCGCGACGTCAAGCCGGCCAACGTGCTGCACGCGGGCGAGCAGCGGTGGAAGCTCGCCGACTTCGGCATCGCCCGCATGCCCGACAGCGATCTGACCCAGGTCGGCATCTTCATGGGCACGCCCGGCTACGCGCCGCCCGAGGCGATCCGCGAGGGCCGCTACACCGCCCAGGCCGACGTCTTCGCGTGGGGCGCGCTGCTCTACGAGCTGTTGTCGGGGCGCATCCCCTACGAGGGGCCCGACACCAAGACCACCAACAGCTTCGTCTGCAAGGGCGACGCGGCGCCGCCGACCCATCACGACGCGTCGGTGCCGGGGCCGCTCGCCGACGTCTGCATGGCGGCGCTCGATCCGTCGCCGCAGCGGCGCTACAAGGACGCCGCCGAGGCCGAGGCGGCGCTGCGCACCGGCTGGGAGCGGTGCCTGCGCGAGTCGCTGGTGACGCCGATGGCGCTGGCCGGCGACGAGGTGCCCCACGATCGGGTCAGCGGCGGGATGCACGCGAGCGTGATCACCGCGCGGCCGGTGAAGCCGACCAGCCCGGCCGCGGCGGGCTCGTCGGCGAAGATGCTGGCGACCGAAGACCTGATGTCCGACGACAGCGGCGAGGCGACCGCGGTCGCGGGCGGCCCCGACGACACCGACCCCGGCCTGGTGACGACCCGCCACGAGCCCGGCGAGGTCGCCCGCGCGGTCGCGCCGCGGCCGCACAAGCCGTCGCGGCCGGTGGTGATCGAGGCGAGCAAGAGCCGTGACACCGACGACGATCCGACCCGCATCCTCGACACTCGCCGCGCGCCCGCGCCGCCCGCGGCGCCCGCGGCGAAGGACCGCAAGGATCGCGGCGACGCCGCCCGGGTCAACGCCGCGCCCGCCAACGGCGTCGCGCCGCCGCGGATGACCGATCGGGTCCGCGCCGCGCCGTCGCTCGACCCGCCCGGCACCCGCCTCGCCGCGAGCGGCGGCCGCGGTCCGTGGGTCTTCGCGATCGTCCTCGCGATCTCGATCGCGGCGGTGCTGGCGGCGTACTTCGCGACCCGCGGCTGACCCTGCCGACCGCCGGGATCTGGGTCACGGCCGGGCCCGTCGCTGCGCAAGATCCGCAGATCGCGGTTGCGTCCGGACGCAAGCCAACCGAAGGTAGCGGAATGATCGCTCGACTGATCCTGGGCTCCCTCTTCGCCTGCACTCTCTTCGCCGCGTGCGGCCCGGCCACGGGGCCGAGCCTCGAGGACGGCGGCAACGGCGACTCGTCGGGCAGCGACGACCCCGATCTCGACGACGACGGCCTGCTCAACGGCGCCGACAACTGCCCGCTGCTCGCCAACCCCGATCAGCTCGACAGCGACGGTGACGGCATGGGCGACGTCTGCGACTTCGACGACGACAACGACGGCGTCGACGACATCAGCGACAACTGTCGCTTCATCCCCAACACCGATCAGTCGGATCTCGACGGCGACATCCGCGGCGACGAGTGCGACGACGACGACGACAACGACGGCATCCTCGACGGCGT
>JAYTAJ010000396.1:0-1782 GCA_043737575.1 Myxococcales bacterium
AGCAGGGCCGGCCCTACGGCATGGTCTTCACCGACATCTCGGGCGGCTTCACCAACACCTCGGCGTTCGCGCCGCAGGCGTTCAAGGTCAACCCGGTCATGGCGTACCGGCTCTACCCCGACGGCAGGCGCGAGCTGGTGCGCGGCATCGACATCGGCGGCACGCCGCTCGGCGCGCTGCAGTCGATCCGCGCCGCGAGCCGCGAGGTCGAGACCTTCAACGGCGTGTGTGGCGCCGAGAGCGGCTGGGTGCCGGTGTCGGCCTCGGCGCCGAGCCTGCTGCTCGGACAGCTCGAGATCGAGAAGTCGTTCATCCCCGCCGATCGACCGCCGGTCTTGCAACCGCCGCGGCTCGAGCGCGCGGTCCCCGGAGGTGCGCCGTGAAGTCTGCCGTCACCATCGCGCTCGTGCTCGGCGCGTCCGCCACCGCCGCGGTCGCCAAGCCGGCGCCGCCCGGACCGGTCTCCACCGCGGTCACGCCCGAGATCGTCGACGCGATCGCCGAGGAGATGGACCGCGCGATGGCGCGGCTCGAGCTGCCCGACGCGCCCAAGCCGTTCCACATCAGCTACAAGATCACCGAGGTCGAGGTCCACGACGCGGTCGCCAGCCTCGGCTTCATCACCAACTACAAGGCCCGCCACTTCGTCAACATCGAGTGCCGGGTCCGCGTGAAGTTCGACGGCGTCGACAACGGCAACTTCGTCGTGCCGGGCGCGCCCGAGCTCGACGGCTCGTTCGGCATGAACCTGCCGCTCGAGGCGACGCCGCGGATCGCGCGGCGCAGCGCGTGGCTGGTCACCGATCAGGCCTACAAGGAGGCGCTGATCCAGCTCCGCGCCAAGCTCGACGCCCGCGCCGCGGGTGGCGCCAGCGCCGGACCGATGGCGTGGGGCACCGAGCCGCCGATCGTCGACGAGGATCTGGTCCGGGTCCCCGAGCTCGAGGACATCGCGACGATCAAGGCCCGCGCCGCCGAGCTGTCGACCTTGTTCCGCGGCGTCGGCCACGTCCGCGACTCGCGGGTCGCGATCACGTCGTACCTCGAGCGCCGCTGGTACCTGTCGAGCGAGGGCACGAGCGATCACGACACCCGGCGCGCGTCGGGCGTGATGATGGTCGTGACCGGTCAGGCCGACGACGGCCAGGAGCTGGCGCAGTACTTCTCGCGCTACGGCGCGACCGTCGCCGATCTGCCGAGCGACGCCGAGCTCGAGGCCGCGGCGAAGAACCTGGCCAGCAACCTCGCCGCGCTCGCCGCGGCGCCGATGATGGATCGCTACTCGGGGCCGGTGCTGTTCGAGCGCGAGGCCGCGGCCGGCGTCGTCCGCTACGCGCTGGCGCCCAACCTCGGCGGCACGCCGCTGCCGCTCGGCCTCAACCCGGCCGAGGCCAAGCTGTTCGGCGGCGCGTTCACCGACAAGCTCGGCCTCAAGGTCGTCGCGCCGATGCTGACGATCGTCGACGATCCGACCGTGACCGCGGTGACGCCCACCGGCGCGAAGAGCCCGGTCGCGGTGATCGGCGGCTACCAGATCGACGACGAGGGCGTGCCGGCGCAGCGGGTCGAGGTGATCAAGAACGGCACGCTGGTGTCGCTGCTCACCGCGCGCACCGTCACCAAGGACGGCGAGCGCTCGAACGGCCACGCGCGGCGCACCGCCCGCGGCGGCGCGTTCCACGGTACCGCGACCAACCTGATCGTGTCGGCCAAGGGCGGCCTGACGTCGGCGCAGCTCGAGAAGCGCCTGCTCGCCGAGGTCAAGACCGCGGGCATCCGCGC
>JAYTAJ010000397.1:0-9734 GCA_043737575.1 Myxococcales bacterium
GATGCCGATCTCGCGCTTGACGCTGCGCAGCGCGCGCAGCGCGGCGTCGGCGCGGCCGAAGCCGTCGAAGCCGCGGACCGCGGCGTAGGTGGCGCCGAGCCCGTCGAGCGAGACGTTGATCTGGCCGAAGCGATCGGCGATCGGCAGCAGGCGATCGAGGCCGGACAGCCCGCTGGTCGTGAGGTTGGGGACGACGCCGCGGCCGCGGGCGTGGGCGGCGAGCTCGCCGAGCCACGGCAGGATCGTGCTCTCGCCGCCGCCGAGCGCGACGTGGAACACCCCGCGATCGGCGAGGACGTCGATGGCGCGCCGCCACTCGGCGAGGCCCCACTCGCCGGCGCCCGCGGCGCGGCTGGCGCCGGTGTAGCAGCCCTTGCACCCAGCATCGCAGCGGTTGGTGAGCTGGAGGTGCGCCTCGAGCGGCGCGGTCAGCGGCGTCGCGTCGATCGCGGCCTCGGGCTCGCGCCAGCGATCGCCGCCGTCGAGGCCGAGGCTGCGGGCCCGATCGCGATCGACGAACACCAGCGCCCGCGGCCGGGTCAGCTGGACGATCGCGCCGAACCGCTCGAGGCGCGACGCCCGGGCGTCGGCCAGCGCGGGATCGATCGTCAGCGCGGCGCGGGCCCGATCGATCAGGCGGCGCGCCCGCGCGATCACGTCGGCGCTTTCGGCGGCGGCTTGCGCCAGCGGATCAGCGCCGCGACGATCGGCGTGGCCAGCGCCACCGCGGTCGCGCCGAACAACAGAAACGTCACGTCGACGCCTAGGCTCGACGAGTTGGGGTTCATGCCCCACTTCACCGCGAGGATCTTGCCGCGTGCCATCCGCCGACACTATACGCCTCCGCGCCGTTGGATCTCACTCGGCGCCGCCGTCGGCGAGCGGCCGAGCTTCGAGCCGCGGACCGCGCAGCGGGTCTTCCGGGTCGCGACCCTCGACTACGGCGCGGCGGTGGTGGTGCCGCCGCTGGTCAACCGGCTGGGTTCCCGACTTCCTGGTCGCGCCGCTGGTCGCCGCGAGCTCCGATCTGATCGTCACGACGCCCGAACGCGTCGCACGCCGGTTCGCTGGTCTGGCGCTCTCGCTCCACGCACCGCCCCTGGAGATCCCGGGCTTCACCGTCTCGCTCGGCTGGCACGAACGCTTCCGCGGCGACCCCGGCCACGCCTGGTTCCGCGGCGTGCTCGCGTCGATCGCACGTGCACCAGGAAGCTCCACAGCGTCTCCGTGAGGCCTACTCGTCCTTGCCCTCTTCGCCGCGGTGGATGCCGAGCGCGCCGCTCCACGATACGTCATCGGTCGGGGTTGGATGACTACCTCGGTGGAGCGTCCTCGTAGAGCCCGGCCAGATCGTGGATCACGATCTCGGGCGACGATGCGCGCGGTGCGCGGCGGAAGAACAGGTGACTGCGGATGGTGCGGCCGGACGAGGGGTAGCTTGCCGCCCGGCGCTGGAGCTCGCGCGTCGCGTTCGCGAGCGACGGTCGACCCGTCCACTTGCACTCGCCGAGATCGATCCATCCGTCGGCGCGCAGGCCGACGACGTCGATCTGGGTCGCGCGGTCCCAGTACTCGCCGATCTGGGCACGGCTGGTGACTCCCTCGGCGTCGTACAGCCGGGGTAGGGCCTCGCGGCACAGGCGTTCGAAGCCCTCGCCGCAGAAGGCCTCCCACTGGGGAGCGACGAGCTGATCGATCGCGCGGTCGGGCGACAGCCGCCGCAGCGTGCTGACGTGCGGCTCCACGAAGCGGAACCAGAACCGGAGCAGGGAATCGGCGATCCGGTAGACGACCGCGGTACGGGGAGGCGGTCGCGGCGACAGTGGCGCGACCCGCTCGAGGTAGCCGAGCCGCACCAGGTTCCGGAGATGCGGGGCCAGCGCGCTGGTGGTGAGCCCGACCGCACGCGCGATGTCGCCCTGCGCCTGCCGACCCAACGCGATCGCCTCGAGCACGCTCGCCGCCTGCTTGACCTCGGACAGCTCCTCGCGCAGCAGGAAGTCGGGCTCGCGCTGGAAGAACCCGTCGATCTCGAAGACCTCGGTGACCAGGCTCTGCAAGACCGAGCGCTGCGGATCGAAGCGTTGGAGGTAGGCGGGGATGCCACCGCACACGAAGTAGACCCGGGCTTGTTCTTCCCGGGACCATCGCGGGTGAAAGGCGGCCGCGTCACGGAAGTCGAACGGGTCGATCCGGAGATCCGCCGTCCGACGACCGTGGAGAGGCGAGCGGGCACCCAGCACCTCGCGCTCCATGAAGCCGATGACGGAGCCGCACAGGACGAGCATGACCTGGTGGCCACGCTGCCACTCCAGATCCCAGAGCCGCTGGATCACCGACGGCAGATCAGGGCTGGACTCGCAGAGCCACTGGAACTCGTCGAGCACGAGGACCAGCTTGCGCCCGGCGGGAGCGGCGGCGACCACGAGGCGGAGCGTCGCCTCCCAGGTGGTCGGCTCCACGTCGGCCAGCTCCGGTCGGGACAGGGCCGCGGCGGCGGCGCGCATCAGATCCGCGATCTGGGGTCCGCGCAGCTTCTGGGTCGCGCTGAAGTAGACCGCCGGTTTGCCGGCGATGAACTGGAGCAGCAGCTCGGTCTTGCCGACCCGGCGCCGACCGTAGACCGGGACCATCGCCGACCGCTTCGACGCGTAGTGGCGCTCGAGGGCGGCCAGCTCCGCGCGCCGACCGATGAACCGTCCGTACATGGAGGGACAATGTGCTCTGGAGGGACTTACTAAGTCAATACTTAGTAAGTCTGGGGACAGCAGCTACAGCTTCACCATGACGTGGCGGACGGCGGTGTAGTCCTCGAGGGCGTACATCGACAGGTCCTTGCCGTAGCCCGAGCGCTTGAGGCCGCCGTGGGGCATCTCGGAGACCAGCATGAAGTGGGTGTTGATCCAGGTGGCGCCGTACTGGAGGCGGCTGGCCACGGTCATCGCGCGGCCGACGTCCTGGGTCCACACCGACGAGGCGAGGCCGTAGTCGGAGTCGTTGGCCCACGCGATCGCGTCCTCGGCGTCGGTGAAGCGCGTGACCGAGACCACGGGGCCGAACAGCTCGCGGCGGACGATCTCGTCGTCCTGGCGGGCGCCGGCGATCACGGTGGGCTCGTAGAAGAAGCCGGCGCCGGCCCGGGCGTGCCCGCCGGTGGTGACCTCGACGTGGGGCAGGGCGGCGGCCCGATCGACGAAGCCGGCGACTCGATCGCGGTGCGCGGCGGTGATGAGCGGGCCCATCTCGACGCCGTCGTCGTCGGGGGCTCCGACCTTGAGCGAGGCGGCGGCGCTCGACAGCTCGGCGACCAGGCGCTCGTAGATGCCGGCCCCGGCGTAGACGCGGCACGCCGCCGTGCAGTCCTGGCCGGCGTTGTAGAACGAGAACGCCCGCAGCCCGCCGACCACCGCCTCGAGGTCGGCGTCGTCGAAGACGATCACGGGCGCCTTGCCGCCCAGCTCGAGGTGCGTGCGCACCAGGCTCTGCGTCGCGCCCTCGAGCACGCGCTGGCCCGACTCGATCGAGCCGGTGATCGACACCATGCGCACCTCGGGCCGGCGCACCAGGGCGGCGCCGACGGTCGGCCCGCGCCCGGCGACGAGGTTGATCACGCCGGGCGGGAAGATGCCGGCGATCACCTCGCCGAGCGCGAGCGTGGTGAGCGGCGTCTGCTCGGACGGTTTGAGCACGACGGTGTTGCCGGCGGCGATCGCGGGCGCGATCTTCCACGCCGCCATCATGAGCGGGTAGTTCCACGGCGCGATCGACGCGACCACGCCGAGCGGATCGCGCCGGATCATGCTGGTGTACCCGGGCAGGTACTCGCCGGCGACGGCGCCGGTCTGGCAGCGGGCGGCCCCGGCGAAGAAGCGGAACACGTCGACGATCGCGGGGATCTCGTCGGCGAGCGCGGCGGCCGCCGGCTTGCCGGTGTTGCGCGACTCGAGGCGGGCCAGCTCGGGGCCGCGGCGCTCGATGGCGTCGGCGAGCTGCAGGAGGAGCGCGGCGCGATCGCGCGGGACGGTGCGCGACCAGGCCGGGAACGCGCCGTGCGCGGCGGCGGTGGCGGCCGCCACCTGGGCCGGCGACGCCTCGGCGACCTCGGCGAGGACCGTGCCGGTGGCGGGGTCGAGGATGGGCTCGAGCGGGCCTTCGCCCGCGACCAAGGCGTCGCCGATGAGCAGGCGGTTCATCGCGGAGCAGCTTACAGGTTCTCCCCACAGCCGCGGCGATCGTGCGATGTTTCGAGCCCCAACGAGGAGGGTCGCGTGATTCGAGTGTCCGCCGTCGTCATCGTCGTGCTCGCCGCCGTCACCGCGTGCAAGAAGAAGGAACCCGACAAGGGGAATGCACCCGACAAGGGCAGTACCCCCGACAAGGGAAGTGCTCCGGACAAGGGCAGTCCCCCGGCGCCCGCCGCCGGCGAGGGCCAGCTCGACATCATCGCCTGGCCGGGCTACCTCGAACGCGGGGAGACCGACAAGAAGTACGACTGGCTCACCCAGTTCGAGAAGGACTCGGGCTGCAAGGTCAACGTGAAGACTGCCGCCACCTCCGACGAGATGGTCGCGCTCATGAACCAGGGCGGCTACGACCTGGTGACCGCGTCGGGCGACGCCAGCCTGCGCCTGATCCACGGCAAGAAGGTGCAGCCGGTCGACCTGACCAAGATCCCGGCCTACGCCACCGTCGACGAGCGCCTGAAGGGCGCGGCCTGGTACACGGTCGACGGCAAGAGCTACGGCGTGCCCTACCAGTGGGGCCCCAACGTGCTCATGTACAACACGAACGTGTTCCCGACCGCGCCGACCTCGTGGTCGGTGGTGTTCGAGGAGCAGAAGCTGCCCGATGGCAAGCCCAACAAGGGCCGCGTCCAGGCTTACGACGGCCCGATCTACGTCGCCGACGCCGCGCTCTACCTCATGAAGAAGAAGCCGGAGCTCGGCATCACCGATCCCTACGAGCTGTCCGAGGCGCAGTACGCCGCGGTGCTCGAGGTCCTGCGCGCGCAGCGGAAGCTCGTCCACCGTTACTGGCACGACGCCACCGTGCAGATGGGCGACTTCAAGAACGAGGGCGTCGCCGCGTCGTCGTCGTGGGGCTACATGGTCAACGCGCTGGTCGCCGAGAAGCATCCGATCGCGTCGACGATCCCGGCCGAGGGCTCGACCGGCTGGGCCGACACCACGATGCTGCACGCCGACGCCAAGCACCCGGTGTGCGCCTACAAGTGGATGGAGCACTCGCTCAACCTGAACGTGCAGATCTCGCTGTCCGAGTGGTTCGGCTCGGCGCCGGTGGTGCCGGCCGCGTGCAAGACGGCGCCGCCGGGCGGCACCGACGCGTGCAAGGTGAACGGCTTCGATCGCTTCGATCAGGTCCACTTCTGGCGCACGCCGACCGGGACGTGCAAGCAGGGCGCCTGCGTGCCGTACTCGAAGTGGGTCACGGACTACGTCGCGATCATGGGCGGGTGAGCCGCCTTTGAGCGTTGAGGTCGCGGCGGTCGAGTTGCGCGCGGTCGAGCGCGCGTTCGGCGACGTCCGCGCGGTCGCCGGCGTCTCGCTGGCGATCGCCGACGGTGAGTTCTTCGCGATGCTGGGCCCGTCGGGGTCGGGCAAGACGACCTGCCTGCGCCTGATCGGCGGCTTCGACCGTCCGAGCGCCGGACAGATCATGCTGCACGGCGTCGACGCCACCGATCAGCCGCCCTACCTGCGCGACGTCAACACGGTCTTCCAGGACTACGCGCTGTTCCCGCACATGACCGTGCTCGACAACGTCGCCTACGGGTTGCGCATGAAGGGCGTCGATCGCAAGGCGCGCCACCGCCGGGCCGAGGAGGCGCTCGAACAGGTCCGGCTCGGCGGGTACGGAGCGCGCCGCCCCGGCCAGCTCTCGGGCGGCCAGCGCCAGCGGGTCGCGCTGGCCCGCGCGGTGATCAACCGGCCGCGGGTCTTGCTCCTCGATGAGCCGCTCGGCGCGCTCGACCTCAAGCTGCGCGAGCAGATGCAGCTCGAGCTGAAGGGGCTGCACCGCGAGCTCGGCATCACGTTCGTCTATGTGACCCACGACCAGGGCGAGGCGCTGTCGATGGCCGATCGGGTCGCGGTGTTCAACCACGGCAAGGTCGAACAGTGCGATGCGCCGCGCGTGCTCTACGATCGGCCGCGCACGGTGTTCGTGGCTGGCTTCGTCGGCACCGCCAACGTCCTGACCGGCGCGGCGGCGCGCGACCTGGCGCGCTCGGATCGGCCGGTGGCGATCCGCCCCGAGCTGGTCCGCCTCGGGCGCGCGCTGGCCGGCGAGCTGGGCACGCGCGGCACGATCGGCGAGCTGCAGTTCCACGGCGCGTCGAGCCGCCTCGAGGTGCGGGCCGGCGAGGCGCGGCTACTCGTCACGGTGCCGAGCACCGAGACCGGCACGCTCGCGATCGGGCAGGAGGTCGAGCTGGCGTGGCCGCCGTCGGCGATGGTGGAGCTGGCCGCGGACGGCCCGGCATGAGCGAGCGGGCCCGCCGCTGGCGCGTGACCGACGCGCTGTCGACCGCGCTCGATCGCCGGCGCCGCCTCGGGGTCGTGCTGCTGCTGGTGCCGCCGCTCCTGTGGTTCGGCGTCGTGTTTTTCGGCGCGTTGTTCGCGCTGCTCTGGCAGAGCACGTACACGTTCAACGACTTCACGATGGCGGTGACGCCGGACCTGACCTGGGCCAACTACCGCGCGCTGTGGAGCCCGGCCAACCGCGACATCGTGATCCGCACCGTCGGGATGGCGGCGGCCGTGACGATCGCGTGCGCCGTGCTCGGCTTCCCGATCGCGTACTACATGGCGCGCCACACCCGGGGCTGGCGGCGCGGCGCGTTCTACCTCGGCGTGCAGTTCCCGATGTGGACCAGCTACATCGTCAAGGCGTACGCGTGGACGGTGATCCTCGCCAAGGGCGGCGTGGTGTACTGGTTCGTCGACCGCCTGCACCTGCGCGGCGTGCTCGACTGGGTGCTGGGGCTGCCGGTCGTCGGCGGCAACTCGCTGTCGACGTCGAACCTGGGCCGCTTCTGCGTGTTCACCGCGATCTGGCTGCCGTTCATGATCCTGCCGATCCACGCCGCGATCGAGCGGGTGCCGGCCAGCCTGCTCCAGGCCTCGGCTGATCTGGGCGCGCGCCCGCGCCAGACCTTCCGCACCATCACGCTACCACTCGCGTTCCCCGGCGTGGTCGCCGGATCGATCTTCACGTTCTCGCTCACCCTCGGCGACTACATCATCCCGCAGCTCGTCGGGCCGCCCGGGCTCTACATCGGCACGATGGTGAACCTCCAGCAGGGCTCGCTCGGCAACCTGCCGATGGCGGCCGCGTTCACCGTCGTGCCGATCGTGGTGATCGCGCTCTACCTGGCGATCGCGCGCCGGCTGGGGGCGTTCGATGCGCTCTGACCGTCCGTCGTGGGCGCTGCGCCTCTCGACGTGGGGGGCGATGGCGTTCCTCTACCTGCCGATCGCCGTGGTCGCGCTCTATGCCTTCGGCACCGAGGGCAACGCGTTCAGCTTTCCGCCCAAGGGGCTGACCCTCCGCTGGTTCGCCGAGGCGGCGGCGCGCGACGACATCGTGCGCGCGATCGTCTTGTCGCTGAAGGTGGCGGCGGTCGCCACGCTCGGCGCGATGGTGCTGGGCACGCTGGCCGCGCTCGCGGTCGCCCAGCGGGTGTTCCGCGGCAAGGACGCCATCACGCTGCTCTTCATCGTGCCGATCGCGCTGCCCGGCATCATCACCGGCATGGCGCTGCACTCGGTGTTTCGCCTCGGCGACATCACGCCCGGCTTCTGGACGATCGCGCTCGGCCACACCACGTTCTGCGTGGTCGTGGTCTACAACAACGTGGCGGCGCGGCTGCGGCGGCTGTCGCCCAGCCTCCTCGAGGCGGCGATGGACCTCGGCGCCAACCGGTTCACCGCGTTCCGCACCGTGCTCTTACCCCAGCTCGCGACCGCGCTCCTGGCCGGCGGCATCCTCGCCTTCGGCCTCTCGTTCGACGAGCTCATCGTCACCACCTTCACCTCGGGCTCCGAGAAGACCTTGCCGGTCTGGCTCCTCGGCCAGCTCGGGCGGCCGCGCGCCCAGCCGATCACCAACGTCGTCGCGCTGGTCGTGATGGCGATGACCGCGCTCCCGATCCTCGGCGCCTGGTGGCTGACCCGCGGCACCGAGCACGTCGACGGCACCGGCAAGTAGGACTATTCGTCCTTGCCGTCTTCGCCGCGGTGGATGCCGAGGGCGCGCAGCTTCTTGTGCAGGTTGGTCCGCTCGATGCCGAGCACCTGCGCCGTCTTCGAGATGTTCCAGCCGAGCTCGGCGAGCTTCATGCGGATGAACTCGCTCTCGATCTCCTCGCGGAACTCGCGCAGCGACTTGCCGGCGTAGCGGCCGAGATCGAACGCGGTCGACACCGGGCCGGTGGTGCGGCCGACCGACGATCGCGGGCCGCCGAGGTACGGCGGCAGATCGCGCTCGCGGATCACCTCGTCGCTCATGATCACCAGCCGCTCGACGACGTTGCGCAGCTCGCGGACGTTGCCGGGCCAGTCGTAGGCCTTGAGCCGCTCGAACACGCCGTCGTCGACCGGCTTGACCGCGAAGCCGTTCTCCTCGCAGCACTCGGCGACGAACGAGTCGACCAGCAGCGGCACGTCGTCGAGGCGCTCGGCCAGCTCCGGCGACCGGATCGGCACCACGTTCAGGCGGAAGAACAGATCCTCGCGGAACGTGCCGGCCTTGACCATGTCTTCGAGGTCGCGGTTGGTCGCGGCGACGACGCGGCTGTCGGTGCGCAGGCTCTTCTCGCCGCCGACCCGGGTGAACTCGCCGGTCTGCAGGACCCGCAGCACCTTGGCCTGGGCCGACAGCGCCATGTCGCCGATCTCGTCGAGGAAGATGGTGCCGCCGTCGGCGACCTCGAACAGGCCGCGCTTCTTGGCGACCGCGCCGGTGAACGCGCCGCGCTCGTGACCGAAGAGCTCGCTCTCGATCAGCTCGGGCGGGATGGCGGCGCAGTTGACCTTCACGAACGGGCCCGACGCGACCGAGCTGTTGCGGTGGACCGCGCGGGCGATCAGCTCTTTGCCGGTACCGCTCTGGCCGGTGATCAGCACGCGCGAGCGCGTCGGCGCCACCTTCACGATCTGGCGGCGCAGGTCGTTCATGACCGAGGTGTTGCCGAGCAGCTCCCAGCGCGCGTCGACGGCGCGGCGGAGCTGGTTGACCTCGCGCCACATGCGGCGGCGATCGAGGGCGTTCTTCACCGTCACGACGACGCGGTTGCGGTCGAGCGGCTTCTCCATGAAGTCGAAGGCGCCGAGCCGGGTCGCGGCGACGGCGTCCTCGATCGTGGCGTGGCCCGAGATCATCACGACCGGCACGTCGGCGGCGGGCCCGCCGACGCCGTCGTCGCCACGCGCCTTGAGCGTCCGCAGGAGCTCGATGCCGTTGTCGTCGCCGAGCTTCACGTCGAGCAGGATCAGCTCGACCGCGTGGGTGGCCACCGCGGCCTGCGCCTCGGCGGCCGAGCCGGCCTCGTGGATCGTGTGGCCCTCGCTCTCGAGCACCATGCGCAGCGTGCGCCGGATGTTCTTCTCGTCGTCGACGATCAGGATGGGCTCGCCGCCGCCTACCGCGGCCGCCGCCTCCTCGCTCACGAGGGCTTCTCCTCGTCCTTCGCATCGACGGCGTCGTCCGCGGCG
>JAYTAJ010000398.1:0-4217 GCA_043737575.1 Myxococcales bacterium
CCGAGGCGCTGGCCACGGCCGATCGCCTGCGCGCCGCCGAGACCGAGGCCGCCGCCGCCGGCGATCGGGTCGGCGCCGTCGACGAGCGGCTGCGCACCGTCGAAGATCGCGCCAAGTCCGCCGACGCGCGGGCCCAGGCGAGCGAAGCGCGGGCCCAAGCAGGCGAGGCCAAGGCCGCCGCCGCCGAGTTCAAGGCGGTCGCCGCCGACGCCAAGGCCGCCGCCGCCGCCGACCGGCTGCGCTCCGTCGACAGCGACGCTGGCGAGCGCGGCAAGGCCGCCGAGGCCCGCGCCGCCGAGGCCACCGCCGAGATCGCGCGCCTCGAGGCCGAGCTGGCCGCGCGGACCTCCGAGCTGGCCGAGGCCGCGGCGCGGGCCGGCACCCTCGAGACCAGCGGCGCCAGCCAGGCCGCGACCCTGGCGCGCGAGCTCGCCGCCGCCCGCACCGAGCTCGAGACCGCGGTCCGCCAGCGCGACGATCTGCTGCGCGCCGCCGATCACCGCATCACCGCTCTCGACGCCGCGCTCCGAGCGTCCGAAGACCGGACACTCGAGCTGACCGCCGCCGCCGCCAACCACGCCGACGAGCTGGCCGACGCCCGCGCCGAGGCGACTGGCGACGCCGCTCGCGATCAGGCGCCGCTGCTCGCCGAGCTCGACATGCTGCGCCGCCGCGGCGAGGAGGTCAGCGCCCGCGCCGCCGCCGCCGAGGCCGCGGTGGTCGCCGCCGATGGCCGGATCGCCGCGGGCGAGCAGCACGCCGCCGCGCTCACCGAGCAGCTGTCGACCCTGCGCCACGAGCTGGCCGGCACCGGTGACGCCGCCGCCGAGGCCGAGCGCCTGCACGAGCGCATCGCCACCCTCGAGCGCGAGCTCGCCACCGCCGATCAGCTCGCGGGCGAGGTCGAGCGTCTGCGCGGCCGCCTCGAGGGCCAGGCCGAGGAGGCCGAGGTCGCGCGGCGCGCGCTCACCGACGAGCAGGCCCGCCGGGTCACCGCCGAGCAGCAGGTCGCCGACCTCTACGATCGCGTCAACGATCGCATCACGACCCAGACCGCGTCGGTGCGCATCGACGGCGACTCGACCGCGGTCGGGATGTCGCCGCTCGCCGCCGCGTCCGAGCAGATCAGCGTGCTGCAGGACACCTTCGCGTCGCTGCGATCGTCGATGCGCGCCGCCAGCGACGAGACCGCGATGATGGATCAGACCGAGTCGGTGCAGGTGGTGTCGAGCGCGCTGTCGACCGCCGCCGAGGACATCGAGCGCGCCCGCGACGCGATCCGCGCGCTGGCCGATCTCGCGCAGCCGTCGGAGCGCTGAATCAAATGATCGGCCAGATGGTCGGTCGGTACCGCATCCTGCGCCCGCTCGGCGAGGGCGGCATGGCGCGGGTCTACGCCGCCGAGGACACCCAGGTCGGCCGCCAGGTCGCGGTCAAGGCCCTGCTCCCCGAGTACAGCCGCTCGCCCGGCGTCGTCGATCGCTTCATGAACGAGGCGAAGGCGATGGGGCGCATCCGCCACCCCGGCGTCGTCGACGTCTTCGAGGTGATGGTCGCGCCGTCGGGCGAGCTGTGCATCATCATGGAGCTGGTCAACGGCGTGACCCTGCGCGAGCACCTGTGGAAGCAGGGCCCGATGCCGCTGGCGATGGCGATCGCGGTGATGGATCAGCTCGCCGACACCGTCGCCGCCGCCCACGCCGAGCGCATCATCCACCGCGATCTCAAGCCCGAGAACATCCTGCTCGTCGCCGATCCGCTCGATCCCCAGCGGCCGCGGGTCCGCATCCTCGACTTCGGCATCGCCAAGCTCGAGGACGCCGGCTCGGTGAAGACCGCGACCGGCACCCAGATGGGCACCGCGACGTACATGGCGCCCGAGCAGTTCCGCAACGCCAAGCTGGTCGATCACCGCGTCGACGTCTACGCGCTCGGCTGCGTCTTCTTCGAGATCCTGTTCGGCAAGCCGCCGCTGACCGGCCGCAACCTCCTCGAGCAGATGCAGGCGCACCTGCAACAGCAGCCGCCGCTCCACGCGCTGCCGCCGCACACGCCGCCCGCGATCCGCGCGTTGATCGGCCGCATGCTCGAGAAGGAGCGCGATCAGCGCCTCGGCTCGCTGGTCGACGCGATCGCGATCCTGCGCGGCGGCAGCCCCGCGCCGATGAGCCAGGGCGTCGGCCCGACGTCGGTCATCGCCGCGCAAGCCGGCGGCGGCTCTCACGCGTGGATCATCGCGCTCATCGCCGTCGTCCTGGTGTCGGTCGGCCTCGCCGCCGTCATCGCCCTCACCTGACGCGTCAGAAGAACGCCGCGAGCGCGGCCGTCGCGGTGGTCTGGTTGGCGCCGTCGTCGAGGATCTCGGCGCTGGCGTTGTCGTGGCGGAGCTCGAGGCGCAGGAGCGCGTTGGGCCCGGGCCGATAGCCGACGGTGGCGGTCGCCGCGACCACGCGATCGACGCCGTAGAAGATCGCCGACCCGCCGTCCGGCACCGACTCGGTCATGCCGTCGACCCGACCGGACAGCTCGACGGTCGAGGTCGCCTGGTACTTCGCGTACAGCGCCGCCCCGGCCCAGGTGGCGGTGCCGACGTCGTTGGGCTCGGCGCCCGCGCTGAGGTGGACGAGGACGCTCAGCTGGTCGTCGACCGCGAAGCTCATGTTGGCGTCGAGCAGGTGCCGCCAGGCGTTGCCCTCGGCGGCGCCCGGCGCGCGCTCGATGCCGCCGTTGTAGAGGACGGTCGCCGAGGTCGAGCCCTTGGCGTACGACACGCCGACGATCGTGCTCTTCCAGCGATTGCGATCGACCGCGTCGTTCCAGCCGTTCACGATCCACGCCTGTCCGGTCAGGTGGCCGCCGAGCGGGCGAGTGACCCGGACGCCGGCGTGGTACGCGGGCAGCGCGACGAACAGCGTCGAGCGCGACCAGTTCCAGTCGTCCTTCGACGCGAGGCTCTCGGGGCCGATCGGCGACAGGAACAGGCCGGCGTCGACGGTGAGCCCGCCCGAGAGATCGAAGCCTGCGCTCGCCTGCTGCAGGTGCTGCCACAGGCTCGGGTCGCTGCCGGCCGCGGTGGGCTCGCCGCTGTACTCGACCGACGGGACCGCGCCGGTCTGCATCGCGATGCGGGCCCGCGCGACGCCGAGCTTGCCGGTCACGTCGAGGACGGCGTTGTGGACGGTGAACGTGCTGTGCCGGTTCTCGTAGCGCAGCGGGACGAGGCGACTGTCGGGGCGACTGAGGGCGTACTGGAAGTAGTTCTCGATCGCCAACGACGTCGCCAAGTACTTCGCGATCATCCCGGCCGCGTTCGTCGGTGTCTACCCGCAGCTCGATGCGCTCAACGTGCTCGATCTGGCGACGCCGCAGAGCGCCGTGCTGTCGGCCGTGGTCTTCAACGCCCTCATCATCATCGCGCTGATCCCGCTGGCGCTGCGCGGCATCACGATCAAGCCGGCGCCAGCGTCGGTGACCTTGCGCCGCAACCTCCTGGTGTACGGGCTCGGCGGCGTCGTGCTGCCGTTCCCGTTCATCAAGCTCATCGACCTGTTCATCGCCGCCGTCGGGCTGGCGTGACGAGGGCCCGCATGTCCAACCTCCGCCCTGCCCTGGTGTTGCTCGCGGTGTTCACCCTGATCACCGGCGTCCTCTATCCCGTGGTCGTCGGCCTGACCGCGCGCGTCGCGTGGTCGGGTCAGGCCGCGGGCTCGATGATCTCGGTCGATGGACGCCGGGTCGGCTCCGCGCTGGTCGGCCAGGCGTACGTCTGGAGCCGCGCCTCGGCGGTCGGCTACGACGCCAAGACCTCGATGGGCACCAACCAGGGCCCGCGCAACCCGGCGCTGATCGAGGCGGTGCAGGGTCGCATCGCCGCCCTCCACGCGGCCGATCCCGACGCCCGCGGCGCGGTGCCGATCGACCTGGTGACCGCGTCGGGGTCGGGACTCGATCCCCACGTGTCGCCCGCCGCCGCGCGCTTCCAGATCGGCCGCGTCGCGCGCGCGCGAGGCGCGACGATCGCCGCGGTCACCGCCGTGGTCGAGCGCCACGTCGAGGGCCGGACCTTCGGCTTCCTCGGCGAGCCCCGGGTCAACGTCCTGCGATTGAATCTCGCGCTCGATCGCGAGCTCGGCACGACGCGCTAGGGTGTCGCGATGATCGACCCCGACCGCCCCGACCCCGATGCGCTGCTGGCGCGGGTCGAGGCCGAGGCGGCG
>JAYTAJ010000399.1:0-1778 GCA_043737575.1 Myxococcales bacterium
CCCGCCGACTCGTCGCCGCGCACCGCGATGCCCGCGAAGTCGTACATCGCCTCGGCGACCGACATCCGCAGCCACGGCCCGTCGACGCGGATCTTGGCGCCGCGGACCCGGACCTCGGGCTTGCCGTTCACCGCCTGCGCGACGTGGGCGACCAGCTGCTCGGTGTCGCGCGCGATCGCGTCGAGGTCCTCCCACGACCGGTACCACTCGAGCATCGAGAACTCGGGCTGGTGGTGCGGGCCATCCTCGCCGGCGCGGAAGCAGCGGCAGACCTGGTAGATGCGCTCCATCCCGCCCGCGAGCAGCCGCTTCATCTGGTACTCGGGCGACGTCACCAGCCAGCGGTCCTGGCTCGGCACCGCGTCGAGGTGGACCTCGAGGCCGGGCGTCGGGACCCGCAGCGGGGTCTCGACCTCGAGGAAGTCGCGGGCGCCGAAGAACTCGCGCAGCGCCGCCATCATGCGGCTGCGGGCCGCGAGGTTGCCGCGACGTCCCTGCCCCAGCCGCGCCACCTCGGAGTCGCGCGGCGGATACTGGGTGCGCGGGTACTTGCGGATCCGCCGCAGCGGCGCCCGCGGCCCGTCGAGCTCGACCAGATCCCCCGCCAGCACGCCGCTCGCGTGCTTCACCCGCACGTCGCCGCGGGCGGTCCGGACCAAGGCGTCGTCGCCGTCGCGGGCGATGACCCGGCCGCGGATCGGCCCGCTCGGCGGCTCGTCGCTCACTTCTTGTTGACGCGCTCGACGTAGGCGTGCGTGCGCGTGTCGATCTTGAGGAGGTCGCCGATGTTGATGAACAGCGGCACCGCGACGTTGGCCCCGGTCTCGAGCGTCGCCTGCTTGGTGACGTTGCCCGAGGTGTCGCCGCGGACGCCCGGCTCCGCCGCGGTGACCTCGAGGATCACGAAGGTCGGCAGGCTGACGTCGACCGGGCGCTCGTTGAAGAACAGCACCGTGCACGCCAGGTTGTCCTTCATCAGATCGGCCGACTCGCCGATCATCGAGGCCGCGACCTGGACCTGCTCGAAGCTCTTCTCGTCCATGAACACCATGTCGTCGGCGTCCTTGTAGAGGAACTGCATGTCGCGCTCCTCGACGTTCGCCGGCTCGAGCTTCTCACCCGAGCGGATGTTGCGCTCGATGACCGCGCCGCTGAGCAGGTTCTTGAACTTGGTCCGCGTGAACGCGGCGCCCTTGCCCGGCTTGATGAACTGGAACTCGACGACGTTGTAGGGGTTGCCGTCGAGGAGGACCTTGAGGCCCTTGCGAATGTCTGAGGTGTCGTACATGGGGCTGACCCCCTCTTACCCGACGACGCCGCCCGCTGTCAAACCAACGCTCTTCGGCGTTCCGTGCGACGTGACCCCGTCCGAGCGTGGGCCGAGCCCACGAGCCAGGCCGTCACTGCATTTTGGCATTCAGCTTGGCCGTGAGGTCGACCGACGGGTCGGCCCACAGCACGGCGCTGCGATCGAACACGATCGTCACGCCCTCGGCCTTCGCCACCGCCTCGATGATCGGGCCGGCCTTGGTCAGGACGTCCTGCACCAGCTTGGTGCGCTCGCCCGCGAGGTCGCGCTCGAGCTTCACGTAGGTCTGCTGCAGCTCGACGAACTGCTTCTCGAGCACGCCCTTCTTCTGGGCCAGGACGTCGGGCTTGAGGACGGCGGCCTGCTTGTCGAGCTCGGCAGCGGCCTTCTGCAGGTCCTTCTGCTTCTTGTCGAGCTCGGCCTGCTTGGCCTTGCGGGTCTTGTCGAAGGCCTCGCTGGCGCGCTTGCC
>JAYTAJ010000400.1:0-9711 GCA_043737575.1 Myxococcales bacterium
GTGCGCTACCCGGCCTTGGTCGCGCTCGGCATGAGCGATCGCGGCGGCGGCTGGGACGTCGAGATGCTGGTGCGCGCGCTGCGCCTCGGGCTCGGCATCGTCGAGGTCGACCTCGGCGGTGGCGTCGGCACCGACGGTCGCGGCGGCATGAAGGACGCGTGCGTCGCGGGCGGCCGGTCGCTGCTCCACATCGTGCGTCACGCGACGGTTCGTTGAGATTCGAGCGACGCGAGAAGGAAGGAGGAGGACGTGAGCGAGAACCTGATCGACCGTTTTGCCCGCGACTACGAGCCCGGTGAGGTGCTGTTCCGCGAGGGCGACCCCGGCGACGTGATGTACGTGATCCAGTCCGGCTCGGTGGAGATCCGCCGCAAGGTCGGCGATCACGAGCGCGTCCTCGCGGTGCTGCCGTCCGGCGAGTTCTTCGGCGAGATGGCGATCATCAACGAGCGGCCGCGCTCGGCCACCGCGATGGTGCGCGAGCCGTCGCGGCTCCTGGTGATCGAGGGCCGCACCTTCGAGGCGATGCTGCGCGGCCGCGTCGAGATCGCGGTGCGCATGATCAAGACCCTGGCGGGACGCCTCGAGCGCGCCAACCAGCAGATCGAGCTGTTGCTCTTGCCCAACGCCAATCATCGCGTCGTGCAGTGCTTGCGGCTCATGGCCGACGAGCAGCTCGCGGCGGCGGGCGGCGGCAGCCCCGACAGCCAGGTCTACTTGCCGGTCGATCTCGCCGAGCTGGCCACCCGGGTCGCGCTCTCGACCCACGAGGTCGACGAGATCCTGGCGCGCCTCGCCGCGGCGCAGCTGGTCACCACCGCCACCGACGTCGGCATCGATGGCCCCGGCTACGTCATCCCCGAGGTCGGCCGCCTCCTCGAGTTCCTCGAGTTCCTCGAGCTCCGCGATCGCTTCGGCGGCTTCTGAGTTGAACACTGCACCCGTTGCGTCGCGCGCAGGAATCGACGCGCGCTCGGGCGGGGTCGCGCGGCGCGAGCTCCCGCAGATCCAGATCAGATCAGATCGGCTATCCAGGTTCGGCGGAGAGATCGCGCCACGCGACCCCGTCCGAGCGGGCGTCGACTTGTGCGCGCAACGCACCGGGTGCTGGTTTACCAGCTCAGGCAGCCGCGACGCCGTCGCGGATCTCGCACAGCTTCCGCACCAGGCGACCGAGGTCGTCGTTTTTTCCATGGACGACGGTCTCCAGCTCGGGCGCCATCTGGCTCAGCTGGTTGGTGAGCGCGGTCGAGCTGGTGCCGGTGAGCAGCCTGGGGATCACCGCGGCGATGAACGACCCCTCCCAGATCTCGCGGACCGCCGCCGTGGCCGAAGCCGCCTGGACGACGCGGAACCCTTCGGCATCCAGCGCCCGGCTGATCTCTTCGCGCTCGCTCTCGATTTCGTTGATGATGAGGATGGAAGACGAAGACATCGCAAACCTCACGGGGCTGACGGTGCATGTAGCAGACCTGGCTGGAAACCGCGAGTCCATCCCGGGTGCAAACGGGGTAGGCGTGGTGGAGGCCGCCGTTTATCGCCGCGATCTCGGTAGATTGCGGGCCCCGAGGGATCCCTACCCGCGGGCTTGCAGGCGAGGGGCGCATTCGGTATCTAGGCCGTCCCATGGCCTGGTGGTCCCGCACTGGCGGGCTCGAAGTCGAGCCCAAGAAATCCGTCCCGAAGGGGATCTGGATCAAGTGTGAGAAGTGCGCGGCCACACTCTACGAGGCCGATCTGATCGCCAACCTGCGGGTCTGCTCGTCCTGCGGGCACCACCTGCGGATGGGCACCGACGAGCGCATCGGCATGATGCTCGACGCCGAGTGGGTCGAGCACGACACCAAGCTCGAGAGCTCCGACCCGCTGGGCTTCCGGGTCGACGGCAAGAAGTACGCAGATCAGATCAAGACCGCGATCAAGAAGGTCGGCAGCGGCGACGCCTACCGCGCCGGCACCGCGGCGATCGGCGGCATCCCGGTCGAGGTCGGCTTCTTCGTCTTCGAGTTCATGGGCGGATCGATGGGGTCGGTGGTCGGCGAGAAGATCACGCGGCAGTTCGAGCGCGCCTACGCCCATCGACGGCCGGCGATCCTGTTCTCGGCGTCGGGCGGCGCCCGCATGCAGGAGGGCGTGCTGTCGCTGATGCAGATGGCGAAGACCTCGGCGGCGCGGTCGCGGCTGCGCGAGGCCCGGGTGCCGTACATCGCGGTGCTCCTGCACCCGACCACCGGCGGCGTCGCCGCGTCGGTCGCGATGCTCGGTGACGTGATCTTCGCCGAGCCCGACGCGCTGATCGGGTTCGCCGGGCCGCGCGTGATCGAGCAGACGATCCGCCAGCAGCTGCCGCCCGGCTTCCAGCGCTCGGAGTTCCTCCTCGAGCACGGCATGGTCGATCAGGTCGTGCCGCGCCCCGAGCTCAAGGCCGCGCTGGTCCGCGCGCTGCGCTGGTTCACCCACGCGCCGCCGGGCGCCGACGTGGCCGACACGATCGACGAGTCCGAGCACGTCGACCGTGACGACGACCTATCCTGACGTCCTGGCCCGGCTGTCCGCCGCGCGCCGCGCGGGCGTCGTGCTCGGCCTCGAGCGGATCGCCGCGCTGCTCGCCGCGCTCGATCATCCCGAGCGTCGCCTCGGCACCGTCGTCCACGTCGGCGGTACCAACGGCAAGGGCTCGACCGCGGCGATGATCGCGGCGGTGGCGCGGGCGGCCGGGGCGCGGGTCGGCGTGTACTCGTCGCCGCACCTCGCGAGCCTGCGCGAGCGCTTCGCGATCGACGGCGCCGTCGCCACCGAGGACGCGGTGGTCGCGGCGGCCGAACGGGTCGCGGCGGCGGGCGGCGACGCGCTGACGTTCTTCGAGCAGGTCACCGCGATCGGGCTGGTGGTGCTGGCCGACGCCGGGCCCGACGTGACCGTGCTCGAGGTCGGCCTCGGCGGCCGGCTCGACGCCACCAACGCGGTCGCGGCGCCGATCGCGGCGATCACCGGCGTCGCCCTCGATCACCAGCAGCTGCTGGGTGACACCCTCGCCGCGATCGCCGCCGAGAAGGCCGGCATCTGGAAGCCGGGGCAGGCCGCGGTGATCGGCGGGTCGGGCGAGGCCGAGGCGGTGCCGTGGCTCGCCTCCGCCGCGCGGCGCGCGGGCGTCGCGTCGGTGCAGGTCATCGATGCCGCCGCGATCGCCGCCGCGCCGCAGCCGGCGCTCGCGGGCGATCACCAGCGCGCCAACGCCGCGTGCGCCGACGCGGTGATCGATGCGCTGGTCGCGCGCGGCGCGATCGTCGCGCCTCCCGCGGTCCGCGCCGCGGGCTACGCCGCCGTCGTCCACCCCGGCCGCCTCGAGCAGGTCGCGCGCGGCCCCGCGATCGTCCTCGACGGCGCCCACAATCCCCATGGCGCCGCGGCGCTGGCGGCGGCGATCGCGGCGCGGCCCGAGCGACCGCGCGTGCTGGTGATCGCGGTCAGCGCCGACAAGGACGTCGACGCCATGGTCGCGCCGCTGGTGCGCGGCTTCGACGCCGTGATCGCGACTCGCTACGATCAGCCGCGCGCCCTCGATCCCGCCGCGCTGGCCGCCCGGATCCGCGCCGCGGGCGGCGGCCTGGTCGAGACCGCCGACGATCTGACCGACGCGGTCGATCGCGCCCGCGACGCGGTCGGCCTCGGTGGCCTCGTCGTCGTCGCCGGCTCGCTGTTCGCGGTCGGCGAGGTCCGGCCGCGGTTCCGGCCGATGCCGATCGATCCCATCGCGGTGAGCGATCCGTCCCGGCCCCCCGATTGCTGACCGCTCGGTAGTACCGTCGCGCGATGGTCCTCCCGTACGTCGCGCCGCCGGACCTCCCCGGCGACATCCAGCCGTACGCCGTCTTGCTGTTGGTCGCGGTCACCGCGGGGTTCTTCACCTCGCTGCGCCTCGGCCGCCGCGCTGGCATGGCCACCGACGATCTGGGCTTGCTCCTCGGCCTCTCGATCTTCGTCGCGTTCGTCGCCGGCCACGTCTTCGACGTGATCGTCTACGCCCGCGATCGGGCCGCCCACGATCCCGGGCTGTGGCTGCGCATGCGCGACGGTCACTCGCTGTTCGGCGCGCTGATCGGCGTCGCGATCACGACCGTCATCATCGCGCGCGTCCGCAAGCTCGCGCTGGCGCCGCTCGCCGACGTCGTCGCCCTCGGCTTCCTGGTCGCGACGACGATCGGCCGCGTCGGCTGCGCCGTCGTCCACGATCATCTCGGCCACGCGACCGACTCGCCGTTCGGCGTCGACGTCCCGCGCGCGCGGCTGTACTCGATGCGCCCCTACTTCGATGGCGACAGCCCGACCGTGCGCGTCCACGACCTCGGCCTCGCCGAGCTGGTCCTGCTCGTGCCGGTCACCGCCGCGGCGTTCCTCCTGGCTCGCCGCCGCCTCCCGCCCGGCCGCCTCGCCGCGCTGATCGCGATCACCTACGCCACCGTCCGCTTCGGCCTCGACTTCCTGCGCCACCCCAGCGTCGAGCCGCGCCACCTCGGCCTCACCGTCGGCCAGTGGTGCTGCCTCGCGCTGGCGGCCGTCGCCGCCGTCGCGATCCGCCGGCTGGCGCCGCGTCAGTCGTCCGGATATACTCGCTAACATACTCATGCCGACCAGCGTCCACATCCCTGCGCTGCTGCTCACCGCGATCGATCGTCGAGCCCGCCGCCTCAAGATCAGCCGCAACCGGCTGATCTTGAGCGCCCTCGAGCGCGAGCTGGCGGCCGGCTCCGAGTGGTCGCCCGGCTTCTTCGATCAGCTGCGCGAGGTCGACCCCGCCCTCGAGGCCGCGGTCGACGACCTGACCGCCGCGATCCGGATCGGGCGGCGGTCCAAGGCGCCGCCGCAGCTGTGAAGTACGTCCTCGACACCAACGCCTTCTCGGCCTTGATGGCGGGCCGACCGACCGCAGTCGAGCGCCTGGCCGCGGTCGGCCGCGCCGAGGTCGGGGTGCCGCACCCGGTCCTGGCCGAGATCGCCTACGGCATCGAGCGCCTGCCGCGATCGCGCCGCCGCGATCTGCTGCGCGGTCGCTTCCTCTTGCTCGGCGAGGAGCTGCGCCGCGTCGAGTGGACCGACGACGTCAGCGACAGCTTCGGCGCGATCAAGGCGACGCTCGAGCGCCGCGGTCAGATCATCGAGGACTTCGACGCCGCCATCGCCGCCCACGCGCTGGCCCACCACGCGACCCTGGTCACCGCCAACCTGCGCCACATGACCCGCGTCGCCGGCCTGAAGATCGACGACTGGAGCTGAGCCCAGGGTCAGGGCTTCGCGATCGTGACCTCGACCGGCGCGACCCAGGCCTTGGCCTCGTCGAGACGCCGAGCGTCGACGACGAGCCGGTCGCGGGCCGCGCGCTCCGACTCGACGTCCACGCCGCGGTGCTGTTCTGAGGTCGGCTCGCTCGCTAGCTAGTTCGCGGCGCCGACGCCCTGACCGCCGACGGTGAGGTTCTCGTCGATCGGCTCGAGCTCGTCGCCGCTGCAGATCCGGGCGATGAACGAGTCGAGCACGCACTTGCGGAACGGCAGGAACGCGGTCGTCAGCGCGGGCGACAGCGCGCTGGTCTCGGTGACGTGGACGAAGCCCGCCGACGCCGGCCAGGTGAAGTTGGCGCCGACGTCGGCGCCGTTGGAGTGCTGGTGGCAGCCGGCGCAGGTCTGGGTCGTGGCGCGGTTGAGCAGCTGACTCGCCGACAGCGGCGAGCTCAGCACCGCCAGCTTGTTCGTGATCGCGGTCCGGAACGCCGGGGCGGTGAAGTTGTTGTAGACGACGTCGGTGAGGCCCGACGCCACGCTCTCGAACTCGTTGAAGTCGTCGTCGGTCGCCATGCCGAACACGTTGGACGGGCCGCCGCACGCCGCGGTGCCGCCGATGACCGCCAGCGACTCGAGATCCTTGGCGACGAAGACGTCCTGGAAGTCGGGCGCGTTGGCGTGGGTCGACGAGAACAGCTCGTTGGCCGGGTTGTTGGCGTCAGGGCCGTGCTCGAAGCGCAGCCGACAGTTGTTCGGCAGCGGCCGCTCCACCAGGTGGGAGTCGGTGTCGAACGCGGTGCTCGGGCTGAGCGAGCAGTCGAGGTCGAGCTTGAACTCGCGCAGGTTCCACTGGAACTGGCCGGCCGCGTCGACGAACATGTTGGTGCGGACCTGGCCGGGGCGGGCCGAGTCGCCATAGCCGAACAGGCGCAGCCCGCCGCGGCGCGCGATCAGGCCGTAGTTCTGGGCGTCGACGACCGGACCGAAGCCGTTGAGGCCGGTGAAGTAGAACTCCTCGAGGGCGGCGGCGCGCTTGGCCGGGCTGGTGCCCGACAGCGACTGCCAGAACCGCGCGACCGGGTAGCACGCGGCGAGGCCCTTCTCGGGCGCGGGGTTGGGCAGGACCGCCTCGAAGATCAGGAAGCCGCGGTCGAGGTTGGACGCCGACTGCTTGGCGAAGACGATGCGGTACTCGCCGCAGTGGCTGCCGTCCTGCGGCGCGAGATCGAAGCGG
Source organism: Myxococcales bacterium (assembly GCA_043737575.1). Lineage (GTDB taxonomy): Bacteria > Myxococcota_A > Polyangia > Haliangiales > Haliangiaceae > UBA2376. Next base: position 6,514 of record JAYTAJ010000400.1, read on the forward strand.
TTGAACACCGCGACCGGCTTGAAGAAGTCAGGCCCGAGCGGCGCGTACGGATCGGACAGGGCGAGGCTGGCCTCGCGGGTGCGCGGGCAGACGATGCCGTAGCCGTTGGGATCGACGCCGGGGCCGGGGCACGGCGCCGGCGCGTAGGTGTTCATCCACGCCTGCCACAGCCCGAGGCGGGTCTGGGTCGGATCGTGCTTCACCGAGGCCAGGACGTGGTCCATGACCCGGCCGAAGCTGAACAGCGCGAGGGTCTCGGCCTCGGTCACCACCAGCGACTTCATCACGTCGGTGGCGACGGTCGGGCAGGTCGACGGGCCCACGAGCCCGACCTCCTGCGCGGTGGCGTCGAGCTCGGGGTCGTCGGCGCAGCCGACCAGCGTGGCGGCGGTGAGGGTGAGGGCGATGGTCGTGGCGGACCTGAGGCGAGACCTGGGCAACGGCGTCTGGATCATCTGTGCGCTCCGTTCGTTGGTTGCGGACGAACTAACACTGTTCTGATGGCGCCGTCTCCTCGAATCGGTGACGTCCAATCGAGATCTGTGCTGCGACAGCTGCGACGGGGTGGTGGGAGTGTGGCCGACGGAAAATTGTCAGTCGTCGCGCTGGTGTCGTGGAATACCGGGAGTGGTTGACTGACATGCTTCGCGCCGCGGTCGATCACCCCGCGCGGGCGATCGATCGGCGCCGCGGCGCGCAAAGTTGCGACCCCGGGGCGGGCCCCGTAGGATCGCGGCATGCGCCGCCTCCTTGCCCTCGCCGTGATCGGCCTCCTCGCGGTGACGCCGGCCGCGGTCGCAGCCGGACCCGGTGACGACGGCACCCACCACCGCGAGGGTGAGTACAGCGGCGTCAGCCCCGACGGCCCGCCGGTCACCGACGCCAAGCACACCCGCCCGGCGCCCAAGACGCTGGGCTGGATCGGCTACGCCGCCAAGGACGGCGCTGGCGAGGTGTTCTTCCAGGCGGCGCAGCCGTTCACGATCACGCAGCGGGTCGAGGGCGACGTCGTGGTGGTCTGGCTCGCCGGCCTGACCCGCCAGGCCCGCAACACCCGCCGCCCCCTCGACACCCGATTCTTCGACTCGCCGGTCGCGCGCATCAGCGCCAAGGTCGTGCGCGCGGCCCGGGCCCGCAAGGGCAAGCCCGGCCACCCGGCCGGCGTCGAGGTCCGGATCGCGATCAAGCGCGGCGCGCCGGTCGGCGACGGTGTCGTCCGCACCGCGACCGAAAAGGACGGGCTGTTCTACGCGTACCTCACGTTCGCGGGCGCGGCGCCGTCGGCGTCGCCGTCGCCCTGATCGGCGCGGCTACTCGGCGAGGCCGGGCGCGGGGAACTTGCGGGTCAGCTCGGTGACCTCGCCGCGGATCGTCGCCAGCGCCGCGGCGTCGGTGTGGACCTGGGCGACGCGATCGATCCACGTCGCGATCTGCGCCATCTCGGTGGTGCCCATGCCGCGGCTGGTCACCGACGGCGTGCCGAGGCGGATGCCCGACGGATCGAACGGCTTGCGCGGGTCGAACGGCACCGAGTTGTAGTTGCAGACGATGCCGGCGACGTCGAGCGCCTTCGCCAGCGGCTTGCCGCCGAGGCCCTTGCTGGTCACGTCGACCAGGACCAGGTGGTTGTCGGTGCCGCCGGTGATCACCGCGAAGCCGCGCTCGACCAGCCCGGCCGCCAGGGCCTGGGCGTTGGTGATGATCTGCGCGGCGTAGGCCTTGAAGGCCGGGGTCGCGGCCTCGTGCAGCGCGACCGCGACGCCCGCGGTGGTGTGGTTGTGCGGCCCGCCCTGGAGGCCGGGGAACACCGCGCGATCGATCGCCTTGGCGTGGCCGCTGGTGCACAGCAGCATGCCGCCGCGGGGACCGCGCAAGGTCTTGTGGGTCGTCGTCGACACCACGTCGGCGTGGGGCACCGGCGACGGGTGCACGCCGGCCGCGACCAGGCCGGCGATATGGGCCATGTCGGCGACGAAGATCGCGCCGACCTCCTTGGCGATCTCGGCGTAGGCCGCGAACTCGATCGTCCTCGGGATCGCGGTGCCGCCGGCGAACAGGAGCCGCGGCTTCTCCTTGCGCGCCAGATCGCGGACCTCGTCGAGATCGATGCGGTGGGTGTCCTTCCGCACGCCGTACTGCACCGCGCGGAAGTAGCTGCCGCTGATCGACACGCTCCAGCCGTGGGTGAGGTGACCGCCAGCGGGCAGGCCGAGGCCCATCACGGTGTCGCCCGGCTTGCAGAACGCGAAGTACACGGCGAGGTTGGCGGGCGAGCCCGAGTAGGGCTGGACGTTGGCGTGCTCGGCGCCGAACAGCGCCTTCGCGCGATCGATGCACAGCTGCTCGATGCGATCGATGTTCTCTTGGCCCTCGTAGTAGCGCTTGGTCGGGTAGCCCTCGGAGTACTTGTTGGTGAGGACGGTGCCGGTCGCGGCCAGGACCGCCGCCGACACGTAGTTCTCCGACGCGATCAGCCGGATGGTGTCGCGCTGGAGCGCCTCCTCGGCGGCGAGCAGCGCGGCGAGGTCGGGATCGGTGGCGCGGACGGCATCGGCGGCTTTCGACATGACCCGGTGAGATTAGACCGGGGGCCGCCGTCGGTGTTACACACGCCGGGCATGTATCACCCGTCGCGCGACGAGTTCGTGCGGGCCGCCGCCGGGGCCAACCTGATCCCGGTCTACCGCGAGCTGTGCGCCGACAGCGACACCCCGGTCTCCGCCTACGCGGCGCTGGGTGGCGGCGACTACAGCTTCCTCCTCGAGTCGGTGGTCGGCGGCGCGACCTGGGCCGCGTACTCCTTCGTCGGCGTCGCGCCGCGCGCGGTGCTGGTGTGCGAGGCCGGCGTCGCGCGCGTGACCTGGTTCGACGTCGACGGCGGCGGCGCCGCGCGCACCGCCGAGTGGCCCGCGACCGATCCCGCGGCGGCGCTCGCCGAGGTGATGGGCGAGCTGCGGCCGGGGCCGGCGCCGGGCCTGCCGCGGTTCTGGGGCGGCGCGGTCGGGTGGATCGCCTACGACTGCGTGCGCGCCTTCGAGGATCTGCCCGCGCGCGCCAAGCCCGGGTTGAGCGTCCCGACCTTGTGCATGGCGATCACCGACACCGTCGTCATCTTCGACAACCTGCGGCAGACGATGAAGATCGTCGCGACGCCGTACGTGAACACCATCGAGGGCGCGCGCCCCGAGCGCGCCGAGC
>JAYTAJ010000401.1:0-21715 GCA_043737575.1 Myxococcales bacterium
CAACTCGGCGTCGAACCCGCGGCTGGCGCCGACCTCCGCGGGCGTCTGGTACGGGTTCGAGGTCGTCGGCGGTCGCCTCGGCCGCGCGCTGGTCGACCTCGACGGCGCCGCGGTCGAATCGGTCGCGACCGAGATCGTCGTCGACGGCGGCGCCGGTGACTACGATCTGATCAGCCGCGGCGATCAGGCCTACCTGTTCTGGACCGAGCCCGCCGCGACCACGACCTTGTGGACCATGCGCCTCTGCGCGCCGTGACGGCGCCGCGCCGGCCAGCTCAGCCTTCGAAGTGGCGCGAGGTCGCGCTCGAGACATGCAGCCACAGGCCGAGCGATCCGTCGTGGCACGTGATCGTGATCCGCGTGGCGCCATCCGGTGTCGCCGAGCAGACCTGGTGCTCGCCGGGGCTCGGGCGCCGGTTGCTCGGCGTACAAGACCCCGGCGTCGTGCGTCCGCCGAAGGCCGCCAGGACGGTCGTGCAGTCGGCTTCGACGGGCACCCGCAGCGACGCGACGCGCGCCACGCCGCCGACGGGCACCAGCCAGGCCCGCACCCGATCGTCGACGGTGATCTTGATCGCCGGCACGTCGTTGACCGCGACCCGGGTGTCGCCGCCCAGCGTCTGATCGCGCTTGACGACCGCGTCGGGCCACGCGGCCACCACGTCCTGCTCCGTCGACACGCCGACCATGAGCCCGTGCAGCTCGGCCGGTAGATCGTCCATCGCGAGCCGCGGTCCGGTCACCGCCTTGCCACACCCGGCCACCGCGATCAGCGCGGCCCACGGCCACCGTCGCGCGGCGCCGCCGGCTCGCGTCCTAGTCCCTGCCTTCATCGTTCGGTCCCGTCCAGTAGTTGTCATGGTTCCCCTCGCTCGGGTTCTTGGTGTACTGGACCTCGCTGAACAGCTCAAGCGCTAGCCAAAGCCCGATCGCGATCCCGGAGCTGACGCCGATCAGCGTCGAGCCACCGTTGGAGCCGGCGGCGTCGATGCCGACGTGGATCTTGTACTGATCGGGCGCGAGGAAGTCGTGGGTGAGCCCGAACGTCTCGCTGCCCAGGTAGTACTTGTGCCGGAGGACCCCGAGCTTGCCGTTCTGCACGAGGTAGTTGAGCCACCGCCCCAGGGCCTGCTTGCCGCGCCCGAACATCGTCCTGATCGCACTGACCAGCTGCTTCAGGCTGCCCCACGCCACCCCGAAGAGCTTCTGGATGATCTCGAGCGCGAACGTGAAGGGGTTCTTCGACGCGTCCGTGAAGATCGACAGGAGCTTGTCCTCGGCGTCGACGAACACGTCGAGCACGGGCTCGATGCAGTAGAACAGGGTCTCGTCGAGCGTGTCCTTGAGCAGCTGCTTGATGTAGCCGAACAGGCCCTTCTCGCGGATGCCCTTCACGAAGCTGGTGAACGTCTCGATCGCCGCGCCGACGAAGCCCTTGATGGCCTTCCAGATCTTGCCCACGATGCCCTTGATGAACTCGTAGGCGGCCTTGACCTCCTCGAGGACCGCCTTCACCGCCTTGCCCGGCGGCGTGGCCAGGAGCTTGTCGACGAGCATCTTGAGCGAGAAGCCCTCCTGCTCGCCGGCCGGCTCGTCCTTGACCGACGACGGCTCCACGCCGGGCCGATCGGCCTGGGGCTCGTCCTTGACCGGCTTCGATCCTTCCTGGGTCGCCTTGCCGCCCTGGTTGGTGGTCTTCGGCTCCTGGCTGGGGGCCGACTTCGACGGCAGCGCTGGGTCTTCGGTCTTCTTCAGCGGCTTGCCGAAGTCGATCGCGAAGCTGAACAGATCGCGCTCGGGCAGGATCACGAAGCTGCCGAGCGGCGCGCCGTGCCACGGCGCGGTGTACACGCCGTCGAGCAGGACGAACTCGGCGTAGGGCTCGACCGAGGCGGTGATGCCGAACTTGAGCGTGAGCCCGATCGAGGCCGCCGCGTTGAGGCCGCCGTCGGGTCGGTAGCGCACCGTGAACGTGCCCGTCGGCAGGAGGCGCGCCTTCGCCGAGATCGGGATCCGCAGGCCGCCGCCACCGCGCAGCACGATCGGATCGATCAGGTAGCCGCCCAGGCCGATCTGCGGGGTCGGCTCGAGCGACGCCCACAGGTCACCGCCGAGCGTCATCGTGGCCAGCGCCTCCTGGAACGCGAACGTGTCGAGCGAGAAGCCGATGAGATCGATCTTCGGCGTGACGGTGAGGTTGAAGCCGTACTTGAAGAAGAAGACGATGCCGATGTCGAGGTAGAGGCCGACGACGAACGGGATGCCGAACAGGCGGATCTGCTTGACCAGCCGGAACAGCTCCTTCTCGGCTTTGCTGTCGAGCAGCGTGATCGGCTTGGTCGAGAGCGAGCCGGTGACCAGCCCGGTCTTCGACGAGTAGTCCAGCTCGCCGTGGGCGACGAGGCCGGGCTTGATCTCGACATCGACGATGATGCCCAGCGAGAAGCCGCCCTCGGGATCGTAGGCGGCCGTCAGGGTGCCTGCGAACTTCTTGCCCTTGCCGCCGATGGTGGCCGACAGCTTGCCCTTGGTGACGCGGAAGCCGTCGCGGTCGATGACGCACGACAGGCTCGCCTCGTTCAGCGTCACCCACTTCGTCTCGATGTTGATCAGGTCGACGGTGAAGCTGGCGCTGACCTCGCCGTCGGGCGTGACCTGGATCTTGAGCGCGGGGATCTGGAAGTGCTTGCCGAGCGGGATCACCGAGTCGGTCTGGATCCAGCCGCTGGTCGAGCCGTCCTTGGCGATCGTGACGTTGCCCGACAGCTCGATCGCGTCGAGCTTGGGGTTCAGCTTCTTCAGGTTCTTGTGGGTGAGCTTGGCCTTGACGTCGAGGCTGCCGCTGAACGCGCCCTTGTCGTAGGTCGCGGTGCCCTTGATGGTCATCGCGAGCGTCGGGTTCTTCTTGGGCCATGCCAGCGCCGGCGATTCGTAGCTGAACGTCGCGGACTCGACCGCGTTGTCGACGATGCTGACCTTCTCGACGGACGCCTTGCCGAACGCACCGAGATCGGCGGTCAGGCTGCCGGTGCCGCTGAACTTGCCGTTCTTGACGTTGTAGCTGAGGTCGGTCGACTTGCCGGTGATGTAGACGCCGCGGTAGCGCTTCTCGAACGCGACCTCCTTCACGCCGATCGTGATGTCGGGCTTGCCGCCCTCCACGTCGGCCGGCGCGTACTTGACCGACACCGTGAACGGCTTCAGGCCCTCGACGACGTCCTTGACCGTGGCCGTGCCCTCGATGACGAGGCCGTCCTTGTAGCTGATCGTGAGGCCGCCGGCGATCTTGCCCGACTCGTGGGTGAGGCCGAGCGCGCCCTTCACCGCGATCCCGCCCTTGCCCGCGGCCTTACCGACAGTGACGGTCACCGAGGCCTCGGTCAGTTTGAACTTCGGGATCCCGCTGTCCCCCGGCGTGACCTCGATCTTGGCCTCGAGGCCACCGTCGATCAGGCGGGCCGAGGTCTTCACCCGCTGGAGCAGGTCGTCGAGCTTCGACTTGAGCCCGCCGATCTTCGCGGTGACGCGTCCGAAGATCTTTGGCTTCGTGGCGGCCTTCGCGCCGAGCATGTCGATCCGCTCGGACTCGGTGAGCGGGACGATCGGGCGCGCGGCCGGCTCCGCCGACGACACGATGCCCTTGGTGGCGGCGTCGTCGAGCTTGCTGGTGACCGTGCCCTTCTCGATGATCGGATCGCCAGGGCCGGCGAGCTTGAGGTCGACCTTGGTGAGCTCGACGCCGGCGATCTGAGGCGCCGGGCTGTCGAACGGCGGGAAGGTGAACTCGGTCCGCGCGCCGGGGTTCTTGATCGTGATCTGGATCGTCGGGTTCTCGGTCCAGCCGGTGATCAGGGCGGCCAGCTTGTCGCTGCCCGCGGTGGCGCTGTGGACCTTGACGGGAACCTTGGTGAACAGGTCGCCGAAGTTTTCCTTCAGCGCCGGCTGCCAGTCTTTCTCCTGCTCGGGGCTCGAGAACACGTACAGGATGTCGGACCAAGCCCCGTTCGGGACCCAGCGCTTCGCGGGATCCTTCGCGCTCCGGTCGTAGAACCAGCCGACCAGCGGCGGCACCGCGCTCTTGCCGTCCCAGCCCAGGATCCGCGCGTAGTCCTTCATCTGCGCGATGTGCTCCGACGACGGCTCGTTGGTGACGAACTTGGCCTCGAAGATGATCTGCTTGCCGTCCTTGACGAGGATCTTCCCGTCGCCACGGCGGACCTTCTTCAGCTCTTCGCTCTGGACCAGCTTGTCGCCGTCGAGCTTGCCGAACACCGGGATGTGCTTCGGATCCGTCAGCACGATCGCGTACCGGGCCCCCACCCAGTCCTCGAGGACCGTGCCGCGGATCTTCTCCATGTCGCTCGGGAAGATGCGGGCCACGCCAAGGTGCTGGTGCAGCGCGGCCACGTCGTCGTAGCCGGCGACGACCGCTTTCACGAATGCGCCGCGAGCTTCCTCGGCGACCGTGCTCAGCTCACCGTTGGTAGGCGCGGTCTTGGCCGGGTCGCTCTTGGCCTCCGCGACCTTGGCGAGCGCGGCGTCGATCGTCGCGTCGATCTTCGTGAGGGCGGACAGGACGTCGACCGCCTTGTCGATCGGGAGCACCGCCTTGCCATCGATCTTCTTGGTCGTACCGTCGAGGATCTCGCGCAGCCCCTTGATGAACGACGACTTGTACTCGGCGAGGATGCCGGCCGGATCGGTCTTCTCGCGGATGCGCGACTTGTCCGCGAACTGGACCGCGTCGCGATACTCCGGCAGCAGCGCGTAGTAGAAGCCCTTCTTGTCAGGCTCGACGACGGGGACCACGTACGCACGCCCCTGGCCGATCGGCACGCCGCGCTTCGCGACGACCGCCTCGCGGAACGCCTTGAGGTCCTCCCCCGCCTCGGCCTTGCCTTCGTCTCCAGCGGGTAGCCGTCCCTGCGTCTGCTCGAAGGTCGCGTAGTCGTCGAGGCTGAACGGCAGCTTCGAGCTGCGCAGAAACAGCGGCGACGCGGTGGTCGCGCCCTTGGCGCGGATCCCGAACATCGGATCCTGATCTTCCTTCTTGGCTTCGTTCGCGAGCTCCACGATCTTCCAGTTGGACTCGCGCGCGAACAGTCGCATCCGTTGCTCGCTGCGCATGTCCTGGACGCGCTCGCTCCACGCCGCGTCGACCCCGGTGACGTCGGTGCTCCCGACGAGCGCATACGCCACGTGCTTCTTGGCGGTGGTTTCGGCGACACGCGCCAGGCGTACGGTCTGGCCTTCGAAGACGAAGCCCCGCTGCGCCAACGGTGGCCGCGAGGGATCCTTGCTCTTGGCGAACGCGTCGGACAGATCCGCAGCCGCCTGGGAATCGGTGGCCTCGGCCGCGACCTTGTACGCGTCCTTGGTCCACGGCAGCGAGGCTCGCTTGTAGATCGGGGCGAACCAATCGGCGGTGCGGACGCCCACTGCCGCCGTGGTCTCGGTCTGCTCCACGATCGCGAGCTTGCTGGTCAGCTCCCGCGCAGCCTTCATCACCTTGAAGAGTCGCTTCTCGAGCTCCGTGGTCAGGGCTGCCGGATCGGTGTTCTCGGCGTCGCGATAGAGCTTCACCGGCATCGCCGAGAACGTCCGCGGCAGCTCGCCGCCCGCAGCGCGCGTGGCCTCGACCTCGGCGCGGCTCGCCGGATCGCTCAGCTCGAGGAGCCCCGGCGGCGCCGCCACCGGATGATCGGTCGCGCCTTGCTGGACGACGTGCGCGAGCTCGTGGACCACCCGCGACAGCGACGGCGTGACCTCGGCGAACGCGACGACGTTGCCGACGCTGAACGCGTGTGCACCGAGCGCGGCGCACGCGTCGCGGGCCCGACCGCCGCGATACACGTCGACCGCGGTGAAGCGTCGCTCGAACAGCTGCTCGGCCTCGGTGCGATGTGGCAATGCGCTGCGCGGATCGGCGCGCATCCAGTCGACGAGCGACTGCTCGCGCCCGGTCACGACGAGCCGGGCCGCGCGGGCCGACGACGCCACCATCGCGTCGAGCTGTGCGTCCGACATCGGCGGCGGCGCGGCCTGCGCCGGCAACTTGGCGTCCCGGCGCGCCGCCGCCGTGCGCGCCGCGGTTGGCGGGCGTACCGGAGCGACCTTGCGCGCGGGAGGCGCGTGGCGCATGTCAGTCGCCGCCCTCGGTCGGGACCAGCCCGGCGATCCAGGCTTGTTGCGCAGTGCGCGCTCGATCGATCGCAGCGGCGTCAGTCAGATCGGCGACGTGCTTCCACACGATCAACGGACCGTCCTCGAGTCGGACCGTGCCTGCGGGCACCGGCGCCGCGAGGATTCTCGTCAACTCGGCCTCGCCCTCGTCCTCGGTGGCGTACCGCTGGTGGAAGTAGTTGCTGGCCACGACGGCCGCGTAGGTGTCGCGATCGATCACGTCCATCATCGAGCCGGTGTTCCAAGCGCGCGCGCGGCGCAGCAACGGTTGAGGACCTACCGCGTCCACCGTCACGTCGCCGCGCTGGACCCGCACCCCTCCTCCCGCCGAGCTCCGCCGCACGGCCCCGAGCCAGGCCACCAGCGAGTCCAGCAGGTCGCGACGGCGTGGTTCGACGATCTTCGCTGCGAGGCGGAGGTACATCCGCAAGTGGTGGTCCCTCGGATCGAGGTCGAGCCACGAGTCCGCGCGGGTCGGCACTGGCGCGACCCGGTAGGTCGTCTTGGGCTCCCATGTCGTGCTCCAGTTCCCGAGCCGTGCGTCGCCGGTGATGCGCGCGAGCGGATCACCGGCCAGGCCAACGTTGTGGAACCCGAACCACAGGCGGTGCTCGCGCAGGAGCTTGCACAGCGCCATGAACACGCTGCCGTCACGCCACCACTCCGCGGGCGCGGCCGGGAACCCCAGGACCACGTCGAAGATCACCGCCACCGCGTTGGCTTGGACCACCATGCTGTCGCCCTCACTCGCGCGTCGTGATCTCCCGGTACATCGCGCGGCCGGTGCGCACCGACATCGGCTCCTTGTCCTCGTGCACGACCTTGTCGCGGCGCAGGACCACCACGCGCAGCGCGCCGCTCGGGCGGCCGGGCATCGCGACCAGCACGCGGCGATCCTCGACGACGCTCGCGGCGCTGCTCGGCACGGTCAGCGCGAAGTAGCCGTCGGCGTCGGTGTGCGTCGTCGCCAGCGCCTTGTCGCCGGCCTTGAGCTGGACGTCGAGGTCGCCGCGGCCGGCGCGCCGCTCGTCGACGACGCGGCCGTGGACGATGGTCTCGTCGGCGCCGGCCTTGACCAGCGGCACCCGGGCCCGCTGCGCTGCGGCGATGGCGGTGGCGGCGACCGCGACGCGCTCGCGCACCGCGAGCTTGGCCCGCAGGACGATCGGCGACCTGGCGCCGTGCTTGTGGGCGAGGCGCGCGGCCTCGCGCTCGGCGCGCTTGGCGCGGACGTCCTCGATGCGCGGCCCGGCCTGGGCGATCGCGCGCTGCACGCGATCGATCACCGCGAGCGCGGCGGCCACCGCGACCTCGATCGGCTTGCCGTCCGCGCCAGGTCGGGTGCCGCCGCCGCCGCCGCTGCCGCCGCTGGGCGCCTCTTGTTCGAGCTTGCCGTGTTTCCAGTTCATTGTCGTCTCCGGGCGGTCAGCTGACGGGTTGGGGCATGGCGTCGTCGACGATCTGCTTGGCGCCGCCGGTGTTGCAGCCCTCGGGGTTGCCGAGCGCCACCAAGATCTGGTTGGGCGAGTCGATCGGGAGGATGCCGGCGATGACGAGACAGCGGGTGGTCTGGTTGTTGGAGGTGTTGTTCATCAGGAGGCCGATCGTGAACGCCGACAGGCCGACCAGCTGCGACGCGATCGCGGCCGAGGTCCCCATCAGGAGCGCCTCCTTGATGCGGTTGCCGGTGACGCGCGTCGAGATCCCGAGCGTGATGACGGTGAGCAGCACGCGATCGAACGCGCGATCGATCTCGATCTGGTTGTCGGCGACCGCGACGTCGTCGAGCGAGATCAGCGCGACCGCGCTGAGCACGGTGTTGAGCGGCGGGCCCAAGAGATCGACGCCGACCTGGTTGTCGTTGAAGCTGATCTGCCCGTTGGCGGCGATCGGCGGCAGCGGATCGAGCTCGGGCCCGCCGAGCGCGACGTCCTTGGCCGCGAGCACGGCGATGAGCTGCAGCCCGAACAGCTCGTTGGAGAAGCCGAGATCGATCACCAGCACCGCGATGCCGCCGAGGAAGTCGAGGAGGTCGGCGGTGGTCCAGCCGTCGAGCGCCTTGGCGTTGGCGTTCGGGTCGGTGCCGAACTGCCCCGAGAACAGCGCCGCGAGATCGGCGCGGCCGACCCCGCGCACGGTGAGCTGGTTGTCGTGGATCGTCACCTGGCCGACGCCGAGCACCAGGATCGCGCGGCCGTTGGGCACGACGATCACGTTGTCGGCGATGCGGACCGCGGGCTCGCCGCGCTGGCGCAGGAACGGCTGCTTCAGCCCGAGGTCGAGCACGGTCGTCGGCGACAGCGCGCGGTACAGCACGACGCCGCCGCGCCAGCCCGGGCGGATCGGCTCCTCGGTCTCGACCCACGGCGCGTTGTCGAGGATGCGGTTGCGCTCGATCCGCACGCCGGAGGTGCGCAGCGCGAACAGCCCGCACACCGGATCGACGTGGCTGCGGCCGTTGCCGTCGAGCTCGTTGTCGCGGAACACCGCGTCGGCGAGCTCGGCCAAGGCGATCGCGCCGAACCCGGTCACCTCGCGCAGCTTGGCCGGCAGCTTGGGGATGGCGAGCTGCAAGCAGCCGCGGATGCGGTTGTCGGTGACCTCGAGGCGCTGCACCGCGATGATCTCGTCGTGGCCGGCGAGGTCGAAGAACCGGGCGACGCCGACGCCGCTCTTGCCCATCGCCTCGATGGTGTTGTCGACGATGCGGATGTCGTAGAGGTCGCCCATCGACACCGGCACGTAGTCGTCGTTGTCGTCGGGCGGCTTGGGCTCGGGGTCCTGCTCGACGCAGCCGTCGTCGTTGACGGTGATCGTGCCGAACGTGCCGATCCAGATCCACAGCTCGATCAGCTTGGCCCACGGCGCGTCGCGGTCGGCGACCTTGACCCACGCCCACGAGCCGAGCGTGATGCCGTCGCCGTTGCCGCCGGTGATGCGGTTGCGGCGCAGCTCGACGTGCTCGGAGCCGCCGCCGAGCTGGATGCCGCCGAGCGCGGTGCGGGTGTAGGTCGGCACCCCGGCCGCGCTGAGCGCGCCGTCGATCTGCACCGACTCCTTGGGCGCGGCGATGCGGTTGTCCTCGATCAGCACGTGATCCGCGAACGACAGGATCGCCGGCCACCGGCCGCGATCGTCGAAGCCGAGCGGCTTGGCCATCGGCCCGGCGACGATGTCGCAGCGGCGGATGACGACGTTGCGCGCGCCGAGCAGCGCGATCGCACCGTAGTCGGCGACGGTGATCGCCAGCTCCTCGAGCACCACGCCGTCGACGTGCGAGTGATCCTCGCCGACGAACCGGATCGCGGCGATGCTGGGATCGGCCGAGGCCTTGATCGCATCGACGACGACCACGCCGAAGCCGTCGGGCGCCTCGATCGCGAGGCTGCGGATCGTCAGATCGCCGCCGTCGATCACGAAGAACCCGAACGGCAGCTTGCTGGTCGGTCGCACGATCGATCGCCGGCCGCAGCCTTCGATCGTGACGTGCTTGCGCCCGAACAGCACCACCGACTCCTCGTACACCCCGGGCAGCACGCAGACCTTGCCGCCCTCGGCGGGCAGCGCGTTGACCGCGTCCTGGATGCGCTTGAACTTGCCGAAGCTGTGGATCTCGTCGCCGACGGTGTACGTGCAGCAGCCGCGCAGCCGGGTCAGCGGCAGGAAGTGCGGGCGGCAGTCGTGGAGTCGATCGAAGGTGCCGTCGGACTTCCACTGGATCAGCGCGAGCGGCGCGAACCAGCGGCGGGTGCCGTGGGCGCGGCGGCCGCTCTCGAGCTCCCAGGGCACGACCTGCTGCGGGGTCTTGGGTCGCGCCGCGATGATCCAGTGGTCGCCGCTGACGCGCGCGGCGCCGCTGAACGCGACCCGCAGGCCGGTGGTGCCGAGCGTGACCGCGGTGCCGGGCACGAAGGCGATCGCCGCGACGGTGCCGGGGTCGTCGCCGCGGTCCCAGACCCGCACGAAGAAGAAGACGTTGTCGTCGAGCGTGCCCTTGTCGTCGCGGGTCTTCCACGCGCCGCCGAAGGTCGACGCGATCGCCGGGCCGGCGAAGCCGACCTCGCGGGTCTGCGGGTTGTACGACGTGACCGACAGGAGCTGGCCGGTCTCCTCGGCGAGCTTCTCGCCGTTGGGCAGGACGGTGCTCCACGGCAACAGCTCGAGGATCTGGCCGGCGACCGGCCAGTGCGCTTGATCGCGCGGCTCCGACGCGAGGATCAGCTTGAGGCCACCGGGATCGAGCGCGGCGCGATACAGTGGCGCGCCGTTGTCGTAGCCCCAGGTGAAGTGGGTCGCGTCGACCAGCTGGACCCGGATGGTCTGGTTCTCGGCGCCGAGGTAGCCGCTGGCGATCGCGGGCGTGCACAGATCGCCGACCGCGCCGCCGGTGTAGCTGACGGTCAGCTCGGCGTCGGTGACGCGCTCGCCGGTCGGATCGATCGTGCCGAGCTGCGCGGCCTGCCACGCCGCGGTGATCTGGCTCCAGGCCTCGGGGCAATCGTCGACGGTGAGCCCGGCCGCGATCCGGACCCGCCACATGGTGCGCAGCCGGGTCGAGGTGTCGGGGCCGCCGAGCGCGACCTCGAACAGCTCGCCATCCTCGACCGCGCTGACCGGCTGCTGCCACGCCTCGACGTAGACCAGATCCTTCGTGCCGGCCGCCAGGATGGGGCGATCGGACAGCGCCTGTTGCAGCCAGTCGGTCTGCTGCGAGTAGTCGACGGTCGCGGGGTTCCACAGCCGCAGGCCGCCGAGGTACAGCGTGCCGCCGCCGATCTCGAAGTCGATGCGGCCGTCGGCGCCGAGGTGACCGTCGCCGATCAGGAAGCCGTCGTCGGGGCTGCCGACCGGCCCGATCACGTCGAGGTTGACCCGGCGCTCCTCCTCGAGGCGGATCCGCTCGGCCTCGTTGAAGTCGTCGTCGACCAGCACCCGGCCGAGCTGCATGCCGACGGCGGCGTAGCGCTTGGTGGGCTCGAACGCGTCGCGGGACTTTTCTTCGGTCGCCATGGTGTCAGGTCTCCCGGATGAACATGGGGATCAGCCCGAACGGCAGGTACTCTTCGACCTTCCGCATGAGGCTGTCCTCCTTGATCGAGTTGAGCGCGCGGTTCCACACGCCGAGCTCGGTGCCGTCCTCGCCGCCGCGCCGGAGCGCGTCGGACGCGGCGTCGGCCAGCCACAGGTAGCCGGCGTCGCCGAAGCGCGTCGACACGAACGCGGGCCCGCCGTCCCAGGGCACCCAGCGATACGGGTGCGGCAGGCGGCTGCCGGGCGGCGCGGCGCTGAAGCGAAAGCAGCCGACCTGGGTGTCGGTGACGTCGACGTGGCCGGTGACGATCGCCTCGCTGGCGTCGAGCTGCTCGACGTCGACGCCGCCGAGGAGGGTCGCGCGCCGCAGCGTGGTCAGGCCCGGGGTCGAGGCGATCGCGATCGCGCCGGGGCTGGCGACGATCGAGTCCTCGACGACGAGCTGATCGATCGCGCCGGCGCCGGTGGTCGCGATGCGGGCGATGATCGACGACGTGATCCGCAGCTCGTCGACCGGACCGGTGACGACGATCGGGATCGGATGCAGGGTCAGGCCGTCGACGTCGGTGCCGCCGGGGTCGAGCGTGGTGTGGCGGATGACGACCTGATGCCAGGCGCCCGCGAGGACGATCCGGGCGGCGACCCGGGCGCCGATCCACAGCCCGTCGAGGACCAGCGTCGCCTCGAGCCCGGGCGTGGCGGTGAACACCCAGTCGCCGGCGAGGCGGACGTAGGGTCGCGCGAAGTTGGCGGCCTGGATCGTGACGTGCTCGACGGCGACCGCCGCCGCGGCGACGGCGTAGGTGCCGCTGTCGGGCAGCTCGGTGACGCCGACGACGGCGGGGCCGACCGTGACGGTGCCGCCGCTGGCGACGACCTGATCGGGCACGTCGACGACGGTGGCGCGGCGATCGTAGGTGCCGGCGCCGACCGCGCCGCCGAAGCCGTAGCCGTAGCGGACCCGCGCGGTGGCGGGCACCGCGGCCGGCGCCAGGAGCTTGCCGCGGCCGCGCACCGGATCGACCAGCAGATCGAGATCGGCCGGCGCGGGCGTGAAGGTCGTGAGGTCGGCCGACGACACCCGCTCGATGCGCATCGGCGCGGCGACCGTCGCCGGATCGAGGACGACCGCGACCGCCTCGGGCCACAGCGCGGCCTTGCCGCAGTCGGGGACCAGGCCGAGCACGCGGATGCGATCGAAGTTGCCGGACGTCAGCAGCTCGGCCTGGTGGGCCAGCGTCGACAGATAGTCGCGCAGCGCGTCCTCGGTCGGGAAGCCGAAGCCGATCGCCTGACCGAGCTCGGCGACCGCGGGCGCCGACGTGCCGGCGATCGCCATCGCCGCGACCAGCGCGGCGTCGAGCTCGTACTCGGCGTGGCCGAGCACGCGGCAGCCCATCGGCGCCGGCACCTGCCACGGCTGCGCGCTCTCCCACGCGTCCCACGCGTAGCCGGTGCCGCGGTGGCGCGGCATGTAGAGCGCGGTGTCGCGACCCGACGGATCGAACGTGAACGTCGCGGCGTCGGCGCGCCGGTGCGGCCGCACGCCGTCGACGGGGAACGCGCCGAGGCGGAACAGGTGGAAGCTGACCCGCGGGATGTTCCAGCGGCCGTCGTCGCCGCGGGCGCGCCGCAGATCGGCGGTGTGCGCGAACCGATCCCACGGGCCACCGGCCTGCTCGGCGAGCCGGGGCGATCGCAGCTCGGCCCAGCCGCGCGCCGGCTCGAGCAGCTCGGACAGCGGCGGATCGAGGCGGTGGCGGTGGCGGCCGAGGAAGCGAAAGCTCTCGACCACCTTGCCGTCCCAGCCGGTGAGGTCGGCGATCAACTCCTCGAGCACGCGCGGCGTGCCCTTGCGCCGCCGGTAGTAGATGGTCTTGGCGACGTCGACGCGACGGCCGCGGCGGTTGAGCGCCGACACCATGCGGGTGCCGACCAGATCGCCGAGGTACGGCACCGCCCAGTCGTCACACAGATCGATGAACGCGTCGTCCCACAGGCGATCGTGGCTGCGCCGCAGCACCGCGACCTGTTCGGCGATCAGCTCGACGAACGCGCGCAGGGTGCGGAAGCGCTCGGCGAGGCCGTCGTCCTGGCGGTACACCGACGGGATCAGCTCCCACAGCTTCTCGGTGTAGTAGCGCTCGAACTGATCGTCGGCTTGGAGCTGGTCGGCCATTAGTGGCTCCCCGTCACGATGAGGTCGGCGGTCAGTGCGAAGAAGTTGCCGACGCCGGGATCGACGCCGTAGCCGGTCAGCGCCGCGCCGTTCCACGACAGGCCGCGCACGCCGGTGACGCCGAGGTGATCGAGCAGCGCCGCGAGCAGCGGGCTGCGCAAGAGCGGCGTCGCGATGCCGAGGCGCGCCGGGGTGAGGCGATCGCCCTGCAGCGCCGCGGTGACGGCGGCGACGACCTCGTCGGGGATCCGCCGCGGATCGATCTCCAGATCGATCGCGAGCGTCGCGGTGATCGCGGTCGCGGCGGCACAGGTGATCGGCGTGTCGGGTGCGCTGAGGCCGCGCAGCCGCTGATCGACCTGGGCGACGACGGTCGCGATCACGTCGGCGACGTGGGGCGCGGTGACGACCCACACCTTCACCACCGGCCGCTGCTGGGTGCCGTCCCACGCCCAGTCGGCGCGCGCGGTGACGACACCGGCGACCAGCCGCGCCGCGACCTCGAGGTCGGCGATCGAGATGGCGCGGCCGAGCAGCATCGCCGAGCGCGGCGCCAGCTCGCGCAGCGACCCCGCGTCCTCGGCATCGGCGCCACCGCCGGCGGCGAGGGCCGCGGCCACCGCGTCGAGCCCGGGCACCGGCCGCGCGATCTGCGCGATCGATCCAGCCGGCGGCGCCTTGGCGCCCGCGCCGAACCGATAGCTCGCGACCACCGCGGCGCCGCTCGGCAGCCGCGCGCCGCGGCCGCCGTCGCCGAACGTGATCGCGCTGGCGCCGTCGTCGTCCTGTCGGACCACGAACACCTGATCGGCGGGCCGCGCGGCGACGAAGCTCGCGACCTCGAGCCACTCGAGGCCGCCGACCCAGATCCGCAGGCTCGACGCGAAGCCGGGATCGGCGGCGATCGCGCGGTAGGTCAGCGGCTTCTTCGCGAGCACGAACCGCTGGTGCTCGGCGGTCGCGTCGCCGGTGCCGAGCACCTCGCCGGTCACGGTCTCGCCGCGCACCGCGATCACGACGTTGCCGTACCCGGTGACCGGCGTCGCCAGCCCCGGGCTCCAGGTCGCGTCAGCCGCGGGATCGATCGCGCCGGTGTCGAGGTCGATGCTCGCGCCGATCGCGACCGCGCGCTGCTCGAGGTCGCGCAGCAGCATGCGCGTGGTGGCGGCGGTCGAGCCGACCGGCGCGCGCGCGCCGATCGCGATCAGCGGATCGCCGGGCTGGAGGGCGCGCTGCGCCGCGCCGAGCACGCGGCCGGCGCTGACCAGCGCGAACCCGAGCGTGAAGCCAGTGACGTCGGTGGCCGCGGTCCAGTCGCCGCTGGTCGGCGTCGCCTTGCGGCTGGCGTCGTTGAGCGGCTCGCCGCTGACGACGACGGTGCGCAGCGCCTTCAGCGCCGGGATGGTCTGCGCCGGCACGGTCGCGGTCTTGCTGTCGGGCAGGTTGATCGTGATCGCGGCCGTGGTCGACGCCGCGACCTGCGTGATCGGCCAGTCCTGGCGCAGCTGCGCGGTGGCCCAGCGGACCTCGTCGCCGTGGCGGACGAGGAAGCGGTCGTCGGTGTGGAGCTCGCGGTAGACGCCGTCGAGGACGAACCAGAAGCCGAAGGTGGTGGCGAACGACGGCGGGTCGCCGCCGACCGCCGACGGTGACTGCAGCGGCGCGGTGCGGCTGGCCTTGCGCAACCGCACGGTCGCGACCGCGACGCCGGCGCCGGCGGCGACGCTGCGATCGAGCCCGACCGCGACCACGCGGCGGCCGGCGTCGTCGACGCGACGCGCCACCGACGTGACGGTGCGGACCGCGGCGACGCTGGCGCCGAGCTCGACCACCACGGTGTCGCCGATCGCGGCGTTGGCGGTCTGCGGCTCGAGCAAGAGCTCGTCGATCGCGCCCGCGATCGTCGCGGCGGCCGGCGTGCGCAGCGGCCACTGGTTGAGCGCCGGATGGATCGTCGCGGGCGCGATCAGCTCGAAGACCTGCGGCGGCTCGCCGTCGAACCCGCCCGAGCGAAAGCCGGTGCCGATCGGCAACGTCACCGGCGCGCGGCCACCGGCGCGGACCGCCAGCTCGGCGGTGGCGGCCATCGCCGGCCGCGGCACGTAGCCGAGCAGCTCGACCAGCCGGCGCAGCGACGGCCGCAGCTTGGCGGTGCGGGTGTACGACTCGTCGGCGATGGCCTTGTCGTAGAGCGACAACAGCTCGCCGACGTAGGCCCACAGCTCGAGCCACATGACGCCGTAGTCGTCCTTGGCGCGCGCCGACCAGTCGGCCAGCGCGAGCTTGTGGCGCGCGCGATCGAGCATCGCGAGCCGCAGCTCGCTGAACGTCGACCACTGCCGCGGCAGATCGCCCTGCCCGGCCGCGATCACCGGCGGCGTCGGATCGTCGGGTCCATCGCACGGACAGTTCATGCGCCGCCCTCCGGCCAGATGGTGACGGTGCCGCGATCGGGATGGCGCGGATCGCCGCTGACCCGGATCACCTCGTCGGCGCCGGGCGTGTAGTACGGCTCCGCGAAGATCCGCTTGTCGAACCAGCCGCGCCGCGCGAGCTCGATCCGCTTGACCGCGCGCACGCCGGGCACGCGCTGGATCCAGGCCTCCAGCTCGGAGCGATCGAGCGGCGTGCCGAAGGTGAAGCGATCGGGATCGAAGAAGCCGGCGATCGGCCGCAGCCCGCGCCGTCCGAGCAGCGCCCGCACGATCCCGGCGACGACCTCGGCGGGATAGGCGTGGGCCTCGACGCACACGATCAGATCGAGCTCGAGATCGGCGTAGCGCGGCGCGAGGACGTGGACCTCGCGGCCGGTCATGCGCACCCGATCGAGGTGGCGACCGAGCCCGCGGCGCTGATCGATCGGCAGCTCCGGCAGCGCGCGCGGATCGGCGGCGGTGAACGCGGTCGACCAGCTGCCGGTCCAGCGGAACCGGGTGCCGGCCTGCTGCACCCACGGCAGCCGTCGCGCCGCCTCGTCGAAGTCTTCGGGGCGGACCGCGCGATGGGTCACCGCGCGGAACTCCTCGGGGGCGTCACGCTTGGCCTGCGCCAAGGTCTCGGGCTCGACGCCGCCGGCGATCGGCAGCGGGTTGGTGACGGCGGCGATGAACGCGACCGGCGGAACCAGATCGGCGTACGCGAGCGTGGTCGTCGGATCGGCGTGGCGGAGGACGCCCGCCGGCAGGTTGCCGCGCACGCCGTTGCCGAGCCGATAGGTCGCTCGGTAGAAGACCTCCTGCCCGACCGCCGCGTTGCCGCGCGGTGGCATCCGCCCCAGCTCGCCGTCGCCGAACCGGATCGTCGAGCCGGTGCCGGTCAGGTAGTCGCGATGCACGACCTCGCCGCCCAGGCGCTGGAAGCCGATCGCGCGATCCCAGGTGCCGTCGTCGAGGACGAAGTGACGATCTTGCGACTCGGAGCTGTTGGGCCCGACCAGCGACGGCCGCCAGTCCCAGGGCTGGCCGAGCGCGACCGCGTCGTGGGTCGCGACCTGATGGAGCGCGACCTCGGGGATCGCCTCGCGCGGATCGTCGCCGAGCCGCACCACCGCCTGATCCTCGAGGAACGGCCAGATGCCGTCGCCGGGCACCGCCGTCGTCGGGGTCGGGCCGCGAGTCGGCAGCGTGTGCAGGAACGCGATCGACTGATTGGCGCCGACCCGCTCGACCGCGGACGGATAGCTCCGCAGGTTGGGGCCGATCGAGAACGTGGCGCGGCGGGTGATGCCCGCGGTGACCGGCGCGGTGTTGCCGAGGACGAACGTCCACGTCAGATCCAGCTCGACCGGCGTCGGCTCGCGCCAGGTCAGCCGGGTGACGTCGGGGCTCGCGGCGAGCGGATCGATCTCGTCGCGCGCGCCGGTCAGCGTGACCAGCAGGGTCCGGGCCGGGACGTCGCGCTCGTCGGCGGGCGGGACGGTGGTCAGGAACACCTGATCGCCGGCGGCGAAGAAGGCCTCGAGCTTGCCGACGACGTGCAGCGACGTCGAGCCGACCGGCAAGCACGCGGCCGGCAGCGGTCGATGCGGCGCGTGGAGATCGGGCACGTCGCCGTCCCAGACGTGGGCGGGGACGCGGTTGCGCCGCGCGTGGATCCGGTACGGCGTCGGCGGCGTCGCCAGCGCGTCGGCGAGCCGATCGCCCACCTCGAAGCCGATCGCGGTGCCGTCGCCGCTGGCCCACACCGGGGTGCCGGCCACGACGTCGCGCCAGGCGTCGACCGACGACTCGACCGCGACCCGACCGCGCGCGCCGAGCCCGTCGTGCAGCCCGTAGTCGACCAGCCGGACGTGGCGACGGATCGAGCGCCGCTGGCTGGCGCTGCCGAACTGCGCCTCGCGCGCGACCCGGTCCTGGTAGTACGCCAGCTCGTCGCCCATCGCGGCGAGCAGCTCGACGATCATCACGCCGGCGTCGGCCTCGAGCCGATCCTTCCAGCCCGGGTGGCGCAGGCTCGCGAAGTCGAGCAGCGCGTGCCGCAGGCTCCAGAAGTCGCGGGCCGCGGGATCGACGACGATGTCGTCGGGCTCGCCGGGCGGACACTCGTGAGGCGGCGCCGCGCAGTCGAGCTTGCGCTCGCACGCGGCCTTGAAGTCGACCTCGATCCGGCCGAAGAACGGATCGAGCAGCGTGTGATCGAGGTCGAGCGTGAGCCAGTACCGACCGAAGCCGCCGGGCCGCGCGACCGTGAGCTGCACCGCGTTGCGACCGTCGATCGCCACGATCGCGAGCGGCCCGACGATCGGGATCCCGGGCTCGTCCTGGCCGGTGATCGTGAAGTCGGTGGCGGCGAGGGCCGGCAACACCACCGACGGATCGTGGAAGAAGAACACGTCGAGCGTGACCTGATCGCCGTGGACCGCGACGAAGTCGATCCCGGTGATCGCGCTCTGACCGAGCAGCGTGGCCTTGCGATCGATCGGCGCCATCAGAGCGCGACCTCGAGGTTGAGGTAGCGGCGCTCCTGCCGCGCCAGCAGCAGGTAGCGCAGCTTGACCGTCAGCACCTCACCGACCGCGTCGACCTCGGTCTGCTCGACCTTGATCAGCGTGCCGAGCCAGCGATCGAGCGCCTGCAGGATCGTGACCTTCAGCAGGCTCGCCGCCGACGGGTTGTTGGGCGCGAACACCATGCGGCGCAGGCCGCAGCCGAAGTCGGGCCGGTTGATCCGCTCGCCCGGGTTGGTCAGCAGCACCTGACGGATCAGCTGATCGACGTGGGCGGCGTAGCGATCCTCGTCGGCGACCTTGCCCAGGCCGCGATCGATCGTGATCGGGAAGCGGATGCTGTGGAAGACCTCCTTCATCACGTCACCTCGAAGGTGCCGCTGTTGACCTTCACCGACGCGGTGGCGACCTCGACCTTGCCCTTGCCGCCGGCCTCCGACGTCACCGACGACGACGCGACGGTGTGCTTGCCCTGCTTGGCCTGGGTCACGACCTTGTCGGTCAGGTCGATGCTGGCGTCGCTCGAGTTCTCGAGCACCGCCTGATCGTTGTCGTCGTCGAAGGTCAGCGTGATCGCGTCGGTCTTCCAGAACTTCACCGCGGGCTTGCCGCCCAGGGGCATCTCGTTGTCGGCCCAGAAGCAGCCGACCCAGATCGGGTACGACGGATCGCCGCCCTCGAACTCGACCCACACCCCGGTGCCGACCGGCGGGATCGCGAAGAACCCGACCTCCTTGCCGGCGTAGGGCACGCACGGCATCGCCCACGCCTGCTCGGTGCGCAGCACCTTCGGCACCTCGACCTTGATCCGGCCCTTGTTGAGCGGATCGTCGACGTCGACCACCTTGCCGCGGTACTTGCCGAAGCAGGCGCTGTGAGCGCGGTCGACGAGGAAGTCGAACAGATCGGGATCCATGTCAGGCCTCCCACGCGTTGCGGAGCAGCTCGAAGTCCATCAGATGGCTGTCGCCGGTGATGGTGTGACGGACCGCGGCGACGACGTACTTGCCGCTGTGCCGGGTGCCGAGCCCCGACACCGCGATCACGGTGTGCGGCCGCAGCACCGTGCCGACCGCGCGGGCGTTGGCGCGGCCGGTGGCGCGCACGAACCAGCCGCCGTCGATCAGCGCCGCCTCGGCGCGCGCCTGCAGATCGCCGAGGTCGTCGACGTTGGCGGTGATCTGGACCTCGCGCGGCGCCGCGACGTCGGCGTAGGCGACGCCGCCCAGCGGCGGCAGCGGCGTGCGCGCGACCTGGCCGTCGAGGGTCGACAGATCGGCGAGCTTGAGCTCGAGGCCGATCGCCGCGGTCGGCCGCTCGACGTCCCACTCGATCTCGAGCGAGTCGAGGGTGGCCGGATCGTCGTCGAGCCCGACCGTCGCGACCGGCGGGCCCGACAGCGCCGGCCGCTTGAAGTGCGCGGTGGTGATGCCGGCGACGTCGGTCGACATCCAGAACCAGTGGCCGTAGCGGACCGCGAGCCGGCGCACGAACCGCAGGTCGGTGTCGCGCTGCACCAGCGGGTGAGTGTCGTCGGTGTGCTTGGTCGACAGCGAGTCGACGTCGGCGGTGACGCCGTAGCTCGACAGCACCGACGACACCGCGTCGGATGCGGTCACGCCGGTCCACAGCTTGGTCTTGATCTCGCGATCCATCTCGAAGCAGGTGTCGCCGCCGCAGACCTCGACCGACGACGTCCCGACGCCGCGCATCAGGTTGACGCGGTGGCCGTGGACCTGGCCTTTCACCAGCACCGCCTGATCGTCACCCGCGCGCGCCGCCACCGTCAGCACCGCGCCCGGCGCCAGCCGACCGTCGAGCAAGAGCGGGTAGTCCTGATCGACGTCGACCAGGCGATAGCGCAACCGGAACGTCGACGGCTCGCCGATCCGCTCGCTCACCTCCACCTGTTCAGCGGCGGCGAGGTCGTCGGCCGGCGTGGTGCCGGCGAGGATGGCGAGGTCGAAGGGCATCAGCGGGTCTTGGGTGGGATCGGGATCTCGCGGGCCTCGGCCAGCGCGTCGGGCAACATCACGTCGGCCAGCTCGCAGATCCGCCACGACGCCGCGCCGTCGCCGAGGTACGCGGCGGCGAGGTGATCGAGGCGCTCGCCCTGGTGGCGGCGGTGGAAACCGAGCAGCACATCGGCCGGCGCGCTCGGCGTCGGCACCACCATCAGCTCGCGGCCGCGATGATCGCGGACCGGATAGGGTGTGAGGCCAGCGTAGCGGCTCTTGACGTCGAACACGGGACCTCCTTCTCGCTAGAACGGCAAGATGCCGAGGATCGACTCGGCGGTGTTGGCGATGTTGGCGAGGGCGAGCGCCTCGCGCTGGACGCGCGTGAAGTCGTAGCAGAACTTTGCGAGGCCCTTCCCCGACGTGCTCGACGCCTGGTCGGCCGCGAGCGCCGCGCTGGTGACGACGCGCATGCCGATCGTGACTTTGGCCCGCACCGGATACAGGAGCTGATTCCACTGCTGCTCCTCGACCACGAACGACGTCAGTCGCACTGGCACGATCCGGCCCGGGCCCCAGATGAACAGCGTCACCGGCACCTCCTTGCGCTCGACCGCCTTCTTCAACCCGGCCGAGATGCCGCCACCGCTGCCGCTGATCGAGATCGACACGTTGGCCGATCCGATCAGCGAGCCGAGCAGGTTGTCGCCGGTCGGGTAGAGGAGCGTCTCGAGCGCGGCGATGCGATCGGCGACGCCGGTGACGACCGCGACCGGGTGGCGCTCGGGCTCCTCGAGCGCGTCGCTGGCGTCGAGGAGCAGCGCCAGGTTGAAGGTCTCGGTCGGATCGTAGCCGAGGTAGGCCGGCGGCAGCACCGCCTGGCCGGGCGCGGTGGTCGCGGCGGGATCGCTGGGCGGCGGCTCGGCCGGGGCCGGCGGCACGTACGGCGACAGCGTGCGCTGCAAGGACTCGGGGTTGTACTGGAAGACGATGATGTTCGGGATCGGGACGATCGGCGTCTCGGTGAACTGGACGATCGCGCCCTTCAGGAGCTTGGGGCTCCGGCTGTAGCCGTCAGCCATGACGCTTCCCTCCTCGCTGGATCGGCCCGTCGCCTTCGCGATCGCTGGCGCGGATGTCGGTGACCGACAGCCGGCGGCCGGTCTGCTGCAGGACGTGCGCGAGCTCGTGATAGACGAGCCGCTTGCCCTCGCCCGCGGCCGGTGCCCACTGGCCCTCGGCGAAGTAGATGTCGCGGCCGGCGGTGAACGCGCGGGCGTCCTCGTGATCGGCGGCGGTCGCGGCGGCGGGATCGCGGTGGACCCGGACCGCGCCGAGATCGGCGCCGAACGCGCGCTCGGCCTCGCCGCGCAGCTCGGTCGGCAGGGCCTCGCCGCTCGACGCCGGCAGGTCGAGGCG
>JAYTAJ010000402.1:0-4198 GCA_043737575.1 Myxococcales bacterium
ACTGCTCGACCCTACAACTGCTCGAAGTCGACCACGCCGCGCAGCTCGGCGGGCAGCGCGTCGAGCTCGGCCTGCAGGGTCTCGCGCGCCAGCTGCAGCGGCGCCTCGACGACGAACAGGAACTCGCGGCGCACGAAGCGGTTCTGCTCACCGATGATGCGGCAGCCGAGCGCGGTGATCGCCTCGCGGTAGGCCCGCACCGACAGGTGGACCGCGGTCTCGGTCACGCCCGAGACCCGGATGATGCCGGCGCGCTGGCGCTCGAGGAACCACACCACGATCCAGCCGATCGCGGTCGCGGGCACCGCGACGATGAAGATCTTCAGGCCGCAGCACAGCCCGATCACCGTCGTCAGGATGACGCGGCCGGTCTCCTTGGCGTTGCCGACCTCGGTGCGGAACCGCATCAGGCCGCCGATGCCGAAGATGACGAAGGCCATCGCCGGCTGGACCTGCACGATCAGCGCGACGATCGCGGCGACCATCGCGTACATCAGCGACGTCTTGGGCTGCTCGACGTGCTCGAGGCTCCACATCCGCCGCCGCGTCGCCGGGTGGTACGCGATCACCGCGCCGAGCAACAGCGCCAGCACCAGCACGATCAGCATGTCGAGCAGGAGCCAGCCGTTGCCGAAGCTCTCCCAGTGGTGCAGCAGCGCGTCGAGCCCGTGCTCGGCCGTGAGATCGGTCGCGGTCGGATCGGTCGGCGTCACGCGTGGCCTCGCGCTTGCGTCATCCGGCGTCGCCTCGCGCGCGCTCGAGCTCGGCGATGCGCAGCCGCGCCTGCGCCAGCTGATCGAGCAGGCGCAGCACCAGCTCGACGCCGGGCCAGTCGAGCTCGAGGTCGCGGACCAACGTCCGCGCCACCAGCACCCGGTCGACGTCGACGGTGGCGCAGTCGTCGTCGCGCCGCACGATCTCGCCCTCCTCGATCAGCCGCGCGATCAGCTCCTGATCGCCGTCGACCAGCTCGACCAGCCGCTGGTACGAGTAGCGGGTCACAGCGTCAGCCCCTCGCGCACCGGCGTCGAGTACAGCGCGGCGCTGGTGCGCAGCGCCTCGGCCAGCGCGTCGTCGACCTGATCGGGCAGCCGGACGTCGAGCTCGACCAGCAGATCGCCGCGGCGATCCTTGCGCGGGATGCCCTTGCCGCGCAGGCGCAGCTTGGTGCCCGACTGCGATCGCGGCGGCACCTTCAGCATCACCGGGCCGTCGAAGGTCGGGACCTCGATGCTGCCGCCGTTGTAGGCCTCGTCGAGATTGACCGGCACCGTCAGGTGGAGATCGAGGCCGTCGCGGCGCAAGCGCGGATGCGGCCGCACCGAGGTCTCGATGATCAGATCGCCCGCGGGTCCACCCTGAGCGCCGGGCGAGCCCTTGCCCGGGAGCCGGATGATCGAGCCGTCGTCGGCGCCGGGCGGGATGCGGACGCGGACGGTGCCGCCGCCGAGGACGTCGACCGAGATCTCGGCGCCCTCGATCGCCTGACGCAGATCCATCTCGAGCGCGGCGTGCAGATCCGATCCGCGACGCGGACCCCGCGACGCGCGGCCGAACATCTCGGCGAAGTCGAAGTCGACCGCACCCTGACCGAAGTCCGACGTGCGGCGCTGCCGCGTGTCCTGCCACTGCTGGTGGGCGCGAGCTTTGTCCGGGTCGAAGCTGCCCTGGAGCGCGGCGTCGCCGAACTCGTCGTAGGCGGCGCGCTTCTTGTCGTCGGACAGGACGTCGTACGCCGCCGACATCTTCTTGAAGCTCTCCTCGGCCTTGGCGTCGCCGGGGTTGACGTCGGGATGATGCTTGCGCGCGAGCTTGCGATACGCCTTGCGGATCGCGTCTGCGGTCGCGTCCTTCTTGACGCCGAGGAGGTCGTACAGGGATTGCGCCATCGCCGGACCAACCTTGCCGCGACCGCGCGGAAAAGGGTAGGCGCCCTAGGCCGCGATCTTCGCGAGCGTCGGATCAGCGGCCAGCGAGTTGCCGTGGCGGAGCAGGACCGGGGTGCCGGTCCACGCGAAGCCGAGGGCGTAGTCGTCGCCGTCCTCGCGGATCCACTGGACCCGCGCCTTGAAGCGGTAGGTGAGGCCGAGCTCGACGTCGTCGATCACGATCTCGACCGCGGTGCCGAGGTCGGCGTAGGGCGCGCCGCCGCAGACCATGCCGCCGGGACCGATGTCGGCGACGTGGACCGGATCGTGGAGCTTGCCGCCGCGGACCACCGCGGGCAGCGACACCGGCTCGCGGCGGAAGCGGCGACCGTCGCCGACCGGACCGTTCGCGGGGACCTCGTCGCTCGCGAACGCCGACTCCAGCGCGGTCAGCGCTTCGATCTCGTCGAAGGACAGGCCGGCCCCGGACGCGCACTTCCCCAGCAGCAGCCGGTACTGGTACACGTGGTCGAGAGCGGGCATGCCTCGAGACAAAGCAAGCGCGGTGCCACGGTGACGATGACCTGCGCGAGTAGCCAAGCGCACGAGATCATGGATCGCAGGGATCGGGATGGCGGGAGGGGTAGCCGGGTTTCGCGTCCCCAGGGGCGTGATGTCGTCGCCTCATTGACACACCGCGACTTTCGCCGCCATGGTCGGGCGTGACCGAGGATCTGTTCGCTCAGAGCGCCGCGGCGCGCCGCGTGGGACAGCCGCTCGCCGAGCGCATGCGCCCGCGATCGCTCGCTGAATTCTCCGGGCAGGAGCACCTGCTCGGGCCGGGTAAGCTCCTGGGGCAGCTCGCCGCCGGGCGTCCGCTCCCGTCGCTCCTGCTGTGGGGGCCGCCTGGGACCGGAAAGACCACCCTCGCGCGGCTGATGGCGGAGACCCTGCGCGCTCACCTGATCGGCCTGTCGGCGGTCGAGGCCGGGGTCAAGGAGGTGCGCGAGGCGGTGGCGGCGGCGGCGGCGCGGCGCGATCAGTTCGGGCGTCGCACCCTCCTGTTCATCGACGAGATCCATCGGTTCTCGAAGACCCAGCAGGACGCGCTCCTGCCCCACGTCGAGGCCGGGACGGTGACCTTGATCGGCGCCACCACCGAGAATCCGTCGTTCGGCGTGGTCGGCGCGCTGCAGTCGCGCTGCCGGGTGGTCCGGCTCGAGGCGCTCACCGACGAGGTCATCGCGACGATCGTCCGCCGCGCCGTCGCCGACCGCGACCGTGGCCTGGGCGCGCTCGACGTCCGGATCCCGGACGACGTGATCGCCGAGCTGGCGGCCCTGGCCAGCGGCGACGCCCGCCGCGCCCTCGGCGTGCTCGAGGCCGCGGTCGAGTTGGCGACCGTCGCCGAGCTGCCGATCGTGGTGACCCGCGACCACGTCGCCGAGGCCGCCCAGGGCCGGGCCCTCGCCTACGACCGCGCGGGCGACGAGCACTACGCCGTCATCTCGGCGTTCATCAAGAGCCTGCGCGGCACCGATCCCGACGCCGCGGTGTACTGGCTGACGCGCATGCTCGAGGCCGGCGAGGACCCGCGGTTCCTGTTGCGGCGGCTGGTGGTCTTCGCGTCGGAGGACGTCGGCAACGCCGATCCCCAGGCGCTGGGCGTCGCGGTCGCGGCGCTCCACGCCTTCGAGCTGGTCGGCCTGCCCGAGGGTGCGCTGGCGCTGACCCAGGCCACCGTCTATCTGGCGTGCGCGCCGAAGTCGAACACTGCCCTCACCAGCTACGCCGCGGCGCGCAAGGCGGTGCTCGATCACGGCTCGCTGCCCGTGCCCGCGGTGCTGCGCAACGCGCCGACCGCCCTCGCCACGTCGATGGGCCACGGCAAGGGCTACAAGTACCCCCACGACTTCGAGGGCGCCTACGTCCCGGCCGACTACCTGCCCGACGCCCTGGTCGGCACCGCGATCTACACGCCGACCGAGTCGGGCCAGGAGGCGGCGATCAAGGCCCGCCTGGCGGCGCTGGCCGCGCGCAAGCAGCGCTAGCAACGCTAGCAACTACTCGTGATCACCCCAGTCGTGGTACCCCTTGGGCGATGTCTGCTGCCCTCGACTCGACCACGGAAGAGCTGTTCCTCGGCATCGCCTACGCGCTGTTCATGAACCGCCTCCACGTGCTGCGCCTCACCGAAGTGGTGCGCCATGGCATCCGGCCCAATCCCGAGGACGGCAACATGGAGGTGCCCGATCCCCTCGACGCCGAGCTGAAGCAGCAGGCGGTCGACTACGTGATCAAGTGCTTCCCGCAGACGTTCTCGAAGCGGC
>JAYTAJ010000403.1:0-4196 GCA_043737575.1 Myxococcales bacterium
AGCGGTGGCGCCTGAGGCCCCAGGACTCCAGACCCCGGGGTTAGCGCCCCGTGAAGCGCGGCGGGCGTCGCTCGGCGAACGCGAGGAGCCCCTCGTCCCGGTCGGCGCTGAACAGCGTGACGTCGTAGCACTGCCGCTCGATCCGGAGCGCCTCGTCGATCGGGACGTCGACGCCGCGATCGATCGCCGCCTTCGCCATCGCCAGCGATCGCGGCGCGCAGCCGGCCAGCTCCGCGAGCAGCCCGTCGATCGCCGCGCGAAAGTCGGCGCGCGGCACCGCCGCGATCACCAGCCCGAGCGCCTGGGCCCGCGTCGCGGTGATGCGTCGCCCGAGCAGGATCAGCTCCTTCGCCGCCGCGACGCCGATCAGCCGCGGCAGCCGCTGCGTGCCGCCCGCGCCCGGCATGATGCCGAGGCGGACCTCGGTCAGCCCGAGCTCGGCGTCGTCGACCACGATCCGCAGGTCGCACGCGAGCGCCAGCTCGAGCCCGCCGCCGTAGGCCGAGCCGTTGAGCGCACACAAGGTCGGCTTCGGCAGCCGCGCCCACGCGTCGATCGCGCCGCTGATCGCGTCGATGAACGGCTGCGACTCGGCCGCGGGGATGCCCTTGCGCTCCTTCAGATCGGCGCCCGCGCAGAACGCCTGATCACCCGCGCCGGTCAGCACCACGACCCGGACCTCGTCATCGGCGCCGAGCCGCGCCGCGATCGTCGCGAGCTCGACGTTGACCGCGCGCGACAGCGCGTTGCGCGCCTCGGGGCGGGCGAGGGTGACCCAGGCGACGTGATCGCGAAGCTCGACGGTAGGCAGCGTCATCGCGGCCGATGCTACCTCCTTGGCGGGAACCGTTGCGAGGCCCCGGTGTCCGAGCCGCATGCGTCAAGCGTTCGTGATCGCGGCGGTCGTCCTCACGTCATCGTCGTCGGTCGCCACCGCCGATGTCCTCGCCACCGCGCTCGGCCAGCCGCTCACCGAGATCTCCCACGCGGTCGACGTCTCGGTGAAGGACGGCATCGCGGTGTATCGGGTGCGCCGGGTGTTCGCCAACGCCGGCACCGTCGCCGATGAGGCCCGCCTCGACATCGATCTACCCTACGGCGCCGCCGCGACCGGCCTCCGCATCCGCGCCCGCGATCGCTGGTACGACGGCGAGCTGATGGAGGCCGCGCGCGCCGCGCAGCTCTATCAGGAGCTGACCGGCCGCGGCGTCTGGCAGCCGAAAGATCCCGCGCTGCTGTACTGGCGCTGGGCCGACAAGCTGACGCTGCAGGTGTTCCCGGTCCTGCCGGGCGCGACCAGCACCGTCGAGTACACGCTGACCGTCCCGACCCGCTACAGCGGCGGCCGGGTGTTCCTGTCGTATCCGCGGCTCGCCGCCGACGCCGATCCGAACCTGGCGGTGCCGGTCTTCACGATCACGCCGGGCTGGGGCGACGCCACCACCGCGATCCAGGTCGACGGCGCCCGGGTCGCGCCCGAGGCGCCGCTGGTGCTGGCGGCGCCCGTCGCGCCGCCGTGGCTCGCCGCGATCGATCACGACCCGTCGGCCAGCTACGCGACCAGCGCGATCGCGATCGAGGACACGCCCGAGCATCGCCGCGGCTACGCGACCGCGAAGGTCACGATCGATCTCGAGCACACCTACCGCAGCGACGTGCGGATCGCGCTGTACCCGCCGGGCGAGCGGGACCCGCTCGCCGTGTTCGACGGCAGCGGCGGCGGCGACAACGACGTTCGCGGCACGTTCGACGTCGCGCTGCCGCGCCGCCTGAGCGCGGTCGGCACCTGGCGGCTGGTGATCTCGGATCACGCCGCGCTCGACGCCGGCACGCTGGCGTCGTGGAGCCTCGAGCTCGGCGACGGCAAGCGCGTGAAGAAGCTCACCGCGGCAGCGACCGACACGCCGGTGTTCGTGCCCGACGCGCCGGAGAACGCGTCCGACGGCGGCATCGCGATGATCGCGATCGCGCCGCCGGTGATCGACGGCGTCGCGACCCGGTTCGGTCGGGTCGTGGCGTCGAAGCAGCACGCGTTCGCGCGGCTCGAGGTCGACGCCGCGCCCGAGCTGCGCGCGCTGCCGAAGCAGGCCCAGGTGGTGTTCGTGATCGACGCGTCGCACTCGATGGGCGACAGCGGCATCGCCGCGCAGCTCGGCGCGGCCCGCGCGTACCTCCGCCACGTCCCCGACGCCCAGGTCGAGATCGTCGCGTACCGCCGCACCGCGACCCGGCTGTTCGACCGCTTCGTCCCCGCCTCCGAGGTCGCGCGCCACCTCGCGCTGGCGACCACCGCGGGCAAGCTCGCGCCGGGCAACGGCAGCGCGCTCGACGACGGCGCTCGGGTCGCCGCCGCCGCGCTGGTCGGCCGCAAGGGCCCGCTGCGCGTCGTCATCACCACCGACAACCTCTTGCGCGCGCGCTTCGACAACCACCTCGCGCTCGCCGCGCTCGAGGCCGCGCCGCCTGGCACCACCGTCCACGTCGTCGAGACCAGCACCGACGGCAGCGCCGCGCTCGCCCGCGACGACGCCCACCCGCTCGCGCCGATCGCGCTCGCCCACCACGGCATCGGCGCGACGCTCGTCGGGATCCGCGGCGACGACAAGCACCTGCCGGCCATCGTCCTCGGGCTGGTGCGGCCGGTGCGGGTCGATCACTTCGCGATCGCCGGCCTCGATCTCGCGCAGGGCAAGTACGACACCACCGTGCCCGATGTGCTCGACGAGGGCGCTGGCTTCCGCATCGTCGTCGACGCGCCGATCGCGCCCGAGCGGGTCGAGCTGACCGGCATGATCTGGGGCGACAAGTTCCGCCGCGTCGTCACCGCCGACGCCGGGTTCTCGAAGGCGGCCGCGGCCTGGGTGTTCTCCGAGGACGATCATCAGGCGCTGTCGCCCGCCGAGATGATGACGGTCGCGCTGATGGGGCGCGCGGTGTCGCCGGTGACGTCGTACCTCGCGATCGAGCCCGGGGTCCGCCCGTCGACGATCGGCCTCGAGCGCAACCTCGAGGGGGTCGGCTTCGGGGTCGCCAGCGGCAGCGCGCACGGCGGCGGCGTGGGCGGCGTGGTGCGGGTGCCGCCCGATCCGATGGCGCTGGTCGCCGACGGCGCCGCGCGCTGCGTCGCGACCCACCAGCCGGCGCCGGGCTGGTCGGTGACGCTCACGCTCGAGGCCACCCGCGACGAGGTGGTCGACGTGATCCCGGGCGCGGGCGCGGCGCTGCCGATCGCCGCGTGCCTGATCGAGGCGACCTGGGCGATCCGCCTCGACGACGCCTACCACGACACCCGCGCCACCTATCCGCTGCATTTTCATTGAGGGCCTGTTGTCCAGGCCCTCCCCATCGGGGTCATGCCCCCGATGGGACCCCACCCCAGACCCCATGAGGCGCAGGCGCAAGACTTCTTAACAACCCGCCGCGCACGCGCGCAATAGCGGGCCGCCATCGTGGAGCAGCAAAGGAGCTGCTCATGATGTGTCTCGCCATCGGTCTCGGAGTCTTTGGAATCGTCGCCCTGGTGCGGGCGCGCCGCTATCGCCACGGCGGCGGCTGGCACGGCGGCGGCTGTCACGGCGGCGGCTGGCACGGCGATCATCACCCGCACCACCGCGGCCGCGGCTGGGGTCGCCGTCGGCGCCAGATGATGGGCGCGGCGCTGCACCGCATCGACGCGACGCCGGCGCAGGAGCGCGCGATCGTCGCCGAGGTCGATCGGCTCGAGGCGCGGCTCAAGGCGGCGCGCGGTGGGCTCGGTGAGCTGCGCGGCGAGCTGGCCGAGGTCGTGCGCGGCCCCGCGGTCGACGATCTCGCGGTCGCGGGCTTGCTGAGCCGCATCGATCACGCGACCGCCGAGGCCCGCGCCGCGCTGCTCGACGCGCTCCGCAACCTCCACGCGCTGCTCGACGACAAGCAGCGCGAGCGCCTCGCCGACCTGCTCGGCCGATCGTGGCGCGGCGGCGGCGGCCCATACCGCATGTGAGAGGATAGCGACGTGCGCATCCTGCTCTGCGACGACGACGCCCGGCTCGCCGAGCTGCTGCGCACGTACCTCGAGCCCCAGGGCGTCACGCTGGTCCACGCGCCCGGCGGCCAGGCCGGGCTGGCGCAGCTCGCGGCCGGCGGCTTCGACGCGGTGCTGCTCGACGTGATGATGCCCGGCCTCGACGGCCTCGCGGTGCTGCGGCGGTTGCGCG
>JAYTAJ010000404.1:0-1768 GCA_043737575.1 Myxococcales bacterium
GTCCGCCGCGGGATGCCGACTCGCATCGGCGGCCTGGTCGACGTCGTGAAGTCGCCCGCGTACTCGACCGGCGTCGGCCTGGTCGTCTACGGCGCCAGCCACGGCCGCACCATCTTGACGCGCACCCAGCAGCAGCAGACCAGCGACCGCGGCTTGATCAAGCGCGCGTGGTCGCGGCTCGCCGAGATGTTCTGAAACCGCAGCGTGACGAATCGATCGCGACGCGATCACAAAAGTTGCCCCAACCGATCCCGCCCTTTCATATGGGCTTACTCAACGGGAGATCTCACATGGCCCTCATCGACTTCGACGACGTCAATCACGCCAAGATCCTGGTCATCGGCGTGGGTGGTGGTGGCGGCAACGCCGTCAACACCATGATCAGCGGCAACCTCGACGGCGTCGAGTTCGTGGCGGCCAACACCGACCGCCAGGCGCTCGAGGCCAACCTCGCCCCGCACAAGATCGGGCTGGGCGGCGCGCTCACCAAGGGCCTCGGCGCCGGCGCCAACCCCGACATCGGCCGCCGCGCCGCCGAGGAGAGCATCCAGCAGATCGCCGACGCGATCTCGGGCGCCGACATGGTGTTCGTCACCGCCGGCATGGGCGGCGGCACCGGCACCGGCGCCGCCTCGGTGATCGCGCAGGTCGCGCGCGACTGCGGCGCGCTCACGGTCGGCGTCGTCACCAAGCCGTTCGGCTTCGAGGGCCGCAAGCGGTCGAAGAACGCCGACGACGGCATCAACCGGCTCGACGCCGCGGT
The DNA here is from genome assembly GCA_043737575.1 of Myxococcales bacterium. Lineage (GTDB taxonomy): Bacteria > Myxococcota_A > Polyangia > Haliangiales > Haliangiaceae > UBA2376. Next base: position 764 of record JAYTAJ010000404.1, read on the forward strand.
CGACACGCTGATCGTCATCCCCAACAACCGCCTGCTCGCGCTCGCCGGCAACCAGATGTCGATGGTCGACGCCTTCCGCCGCGCCGACTCGATCTTGCTCAACGCGGTGCAGGGCATCAGCGATCTGATGACGGTGCCCGGCCTCATCAACGTCGACTTCGCCGACGTCCGCACGATCATGAACAACATGGGCCGCGCGCTGATGGGCGCGGGCGTCGGGACCGGCAAGAAGCGCGCGACCGAGGCCGCGGAGATGGCGATCAGCTCGCCGCTCCTCGAGGACGTGTCGATCGACGGCGCGACCGGCATCCTGATCAACATCACCGGTGGCCCCGACCTGACCCTGCACGAGGTCAACGAGGCGTCGAGCCTGATCCAGAAGGCCGCCCACGAGGACGCCAACATCATCTTCGGCTCGGTGATCGATCCCAACCTGACCGACGAGATCCGCATCACCGTGATCGCGACCGGCTTCGATCGCCTGGGCAAGCCCGCGGTGCCCGAGGTGTCGGCGCCGGTGCAGTCGCGCCACCGCACGACCCAGCAGGTCACGCTGCCCTACGACAGCCACAGCGTGCAGACCACGCCGTACCCGTCGACGATCATCCCGCCGGCCGCGCGCCGCGCGTCGGGTGAGATCAAGACGCCCGCGCTCCTGGTCGAGGACGCCGAGGTCGACGTCAGCTGGGCCGACCACGACATGACCCCGGTCGAGCGCGCGCTGTCGGAGCTCGGCGTCGCCCAGCCGGTCCCCGAGTACGAGCATTCGGTGCGGGTCGCGTCGGGCTCGGGCCCGTCGACCGCCGAGGCGCCCGCCCACGCCGCGGGCAAGCGCGGCCTGCCCCGGCCGAGCCTGCGCGGCCTCCTGGCCGACGACGGCGACAACGAGCTCGACGTCCCCACCTTCATCCGCCGCCATAACGCGTCGACCTGAGCGCTTTCCTACTTCGCTTCGACTATCTCGAGGGCCGCCGTCGGCCCTCGTCGCATTTTCGGGTAGCGTCG
>JAYTAJ010000405.1:0-4192 GCA_043737575.1 Myxococcales bacterium
GGAGGAGCTGGGTCGTCGGCAGGCCGAGCTCGTCGGCGCCGACCACCTCGCAGCTCGAGAACTCGAAGTGGCCGGCGTGCCAGTCGAGCACCGCCATGATCCGCGCGCGCACCGAGGCGTCGCCGCCGCCGTCGACCTTGACGATGCGGCCGGCCGCGAGGAAGAGCCGCGCGGTTCGCCCGCCCGCGGTGACCACCAGGATGCCGGACTTGCGCTCGAACTCGAACAAGGACAACAGCGTCGCGACCGAGATCTCCGCGAGCTCGCCGCGCAGCATCGCGCCGCCACCGACGCGGTGCGGCGCACGCGCGGTGGCGCGCCGGACCCGGATCACCAGCTCCTCGTCGAGGAACGGCCGGGTCAGGTAGTCGCGCACGCCGAGGCGATAGGCCTCGAGCCGGGTCAGCTCCGACGGGTCGTCGGTCAGGATCAGCACCGGGACCTGGGCCAGCTGGGCGTGGGCCGCGAGGGCGCGCACCAGGGTCAGACCGTGGAGCCCGGGCAGCCGCGTCGCGGCCACGACGCCCTCGGGCGGATCGGCTGCGCACGCCGCGAGGGCGCGCTCGCCATCGGGGTACGGCTCGACGAGGAAGCCGGCCGGGGTCAGCACCGCCTCGATCCGCGCCCGCAGCGGCGCGCTGGGCTCGACGACGATCAGCCGCAGCGGATCGCCGATGAGGGTCGGCCGCGGCGCGAGCCGGACGATCAGATCGTCGAGATAGCGCGCAAGCAGCGCGCCGTCGCCCTCGGTGTCGAGGAACTCGAGGCCCATGCCGACGTGGCGGCCGAGCGCCCGCGCCGCCGACGGCGACAACAGGTGCGCGACCCGCGCGAAGATCCGGAACACCGCGCCGCCGTCGGGGGCGGTGAGATCGAGCTCGACGATCTCGCCGACCGGCAGGAGCTCGTCGGTCCGGACGAACACGCCGCGACGCGACAGATCCTCGGACTCGGCGGCGACGCGGCGATCGAGCCGATCGAACTCGACCTGGCAACGCGCGACCACGCGAGGATCGCGGGCGTGGCGGGGCCGGTCCATGGCTGCCGAGCATACGCGGCGAACCGCGACAGGTCCGGCTGCCGGTCGGGCAGCGATGGGGTGTGGGCCAACGCCTGAGAATCGTTCAGCCATGACGATCTCGGCCGAAACATCCTTGAAGAATCGTATCTTTCATGAATCTTTGAAACATCTGACCGCATCGATCGTGGGCGCGAATCACCCGCGATATATCCGCGCCCAGGAGCAGCAATGACCTACCCGCATGCCTCGAGCCATCCCCCCACCAGCGAAGCCGGGGCGATCGTCGGAACGCTCGCCGTCGCGTGCGAGCGCAGCGGCGCCGCCGATCTCGCGAACCGTCTCGGCGAGCTCGATCGCTGGATCCGCGGCGAGCTGCGCGACTTCGAGCGCGACCTCGCGACCGTGCCGCGCGGCGTCCGCGCGGTGCAGCAGGCGGCGCATCACCTGCTCGATCTCGGCGGCAAGCACCTGCGGCCGATGTGCGTCGCGCTCGCCGCGAAGTGCGGCAGCGGCTTCACCGAGGCGCCGCGTCAGCTCGCGATCGCGGTCGAGCTGGTCCACAGCGCGACGCTCTTGCACGACGACGTGGTCGACCTCGCCGACACCCGTCGAGCCCAGCCCGCGGCCCGCGTGATCTACGGCAACGCCGCGTCGATCTTCGCGGGCGACTGGCTCCTGGTCGAGGCGCTGCGCCGCATCCGCGCGACCGGCCACCTCGAGCTGCTCGACGCGATGCTCGCGGTGATCGAGGAGATGATCCTCGCGGAGTCGCGCCAGCTCGAGCGGCGCGGCCGCCTCGAGGGCGACGTCGTCGACTACTTCCGCGTCGCCGAGGGCAAGACCGCGTCGCTGTTCCGCTGGGCGATGCGGGCGGGCGCGCTCGGCGCGGGCGCGACGCCCGCGGTGGTCGACGGGCTCGGCCGCTACGGCCAGGATCTCGGCGTCGCCTTCCAGATCGTCGACGACTGCCTCGACTTCGCGGGCGAGACCGCGGTGACCGGCAAGGCGCTCTACACCGATCTGCGCGAGGGCAAGCTGACCTTGCCGCTGCTGATCGCGCTGCAGCGCGACCCGTCGCTGCGCGAGCTGGTGGCCGACGCGATCGCCGACGACGACGCGGTGGTCGAGGTGACCCGCACCCGCCACCGCGCGATCGGCGCGCGGATCGAGGCGACCGGCGCGCTGACCGAGGCCCGCGCCACCGCGACCCAGCGCATCGCCTCGGCGATCGCCGCGCTCGACGTGCTGCCGGTCGGCCCGGCCCGAGCGTCGCTGGTGACCGTCGCCGAGGCCACCGCGGGACGGGAGAAGTAGGTGCGCCCCACCAGCCGCATCGCCGGCTTCTACCAGCGCTCGATCGGCGAGCGGCTCGCGCACGTCGCGAGCGATCATCGGCTGTCCGACGCCAGCGCGAGCTGGCTGCGCGGCGGCGGCGGCCTCGAGGTCGCGACCGCCGATCGCATGAGCGAGAACGTGATCGCGACCGCGGGCCTGCCGCTCGCGCTCGCGCTCAACCTGCGGGTCAACCAGCTCGACTACCTGGTGCCGATGGCGATCGAGGAGCCGTCGGTGGTCGCGGCGGCGTCGGGCGCGGCCCGGCTGGTCCGGCTCGGCGGCGGCTTCGTCGCCGAGGCCGACCCGTCGATCATGACGGCGCAGATCCACCTCGACGGCGCCGACGACCTCGCCAGCGCGGCGGCGCGCATCGGCGACGCGGCCGCCGAGATCGTCGCGGTCGGTGACGCCGCGATCCCGCGCATGGTCGGCCGTGGCGGCGGCTGTCGCGCGGTGCGGACCCGGGTGCTCGACGCCGCGACCGGGGCGATCGTCGTCGAGGTCGACGTCGACGTCGGCGACGCGATGGGCGCCAACCTGGTCGACAGCGTCGCCGAGGCGACCGCGCCTGTGGTCGAGCGCGTGCTCGGCGGCCGGATCGTCCTGCGCATCCTCACCAACCTCGCGCTCGGCCGCTGCGCGCGGGCGCGGTGCGAGGTGCCGACCGACGTGCTGGGCGGCGACGAGCTCGCCGACGCGATCGCCCAGGCGTCGCGCTTCGCCGAGCTCGACCTCGCGCGCGCGGTCACCCACAACAAGGGCACGATGAACGGGATCGACGCCGCCGCGGTGGCGCTCGGTCAGGACTGGCGCGCGATCGAGGCCGGCGCCCATGGCTTCGCGGCGTGTCGCGGCGGCTACCGGCCGCTCGCGACCTGGACCCGGACCGCGACCGGGATCGCGGGTGCGATCGAGCTGCCGCTCGCGGTCGGCGTGGTCGGCGGCGGCACCCAGACCGCGGGCGTCCGCGCCGCGCTCGAGCTGTGCGGCGTCGACTCGGCGCGCGAGCTGGCGATGGTGCTGGCCGCGGTCGGGCTGGCGTCCAACCTCGGCGCGTTGCGCGCGCTCGCGGGTGAGGGCATCCAGCGCGGCCACATGCGGCTGCACGCCCGCCGCCTGGCCGGGGGTGCGCCGTGACCGCGCCGCTGGTCCCGACCACCGAGACCGCGATGGTCGTCGCGCCGCAGCCCGGCTCGGGCGCGATGTTCGACAAGATCGCGCGCCGCTACGATCTGCTGAACCGCATGATGTCGTTCGGCGTCGACAAGCGCTGGCGCAAGCGGACGGTGAAGGCGCTCGCGCTGTCGGCCGACGGTCCGTCGCGGGTGCTCGACGTCGCGACCGGCACCGGCGATCTGGCGATCGACATCGCGCGGCGCCACCCGGGCGCGACCGTGATCGGCGTCGATCCGTCGGCGCAGATGATCGCGGTCGGCGATCGCAAGGTCGTGCGCTGGGGCGGCCGGGTCACGCTGCAGCTCGGCGACGCCCAGCACCTGGAGTTCCCCGACGCCAGCTTCGACGCGGTGACCATCGCGTTCGGCATCCGCAACGTGCCCGACCGCGCGCTGGGGCTGCGCGAGATGACGCGGGTGTGCAAGCCCGGCGGTCGGGTCGCGATCCTCGAGCTCGGCGAGCCGCGGCGCGGCGTGATCGCGCCGCTCGCGCGGTTCCACATCCGCCACGTCGTGCCGCGGGTCGGGGCGCTGTTGTCGGGCGCGCGCGAGTACCGCTACCTGCAGTCGTCGATCGCGGCGTTCCCCGCGCCCGACGCGTTCGCGGCGATGATGACCGAGGCCGGGCTCGCGGTGCTCGAGGTGGTGCCGCTGACGTTCG
>JAYTAJ010000406.1:0-4190 GCA_043737575.1 Myxococcales bacterium
CATCGGCTAGGTCGCGAGCGGCACGGTCAGGACGAAGCGCGCGCCGCCGCTCGGCGCCGCCGCGGTGGCGACCTCGAGGGTGCCGCCGTGCTCGAGGGCAATCTTCTTGGCGATCGCGAGGCCGAGGCCGGTGCCGGTCGCCTTGGTCGTGACGTAGGGCTCGAAGATGCGGGCCCGCGCGTCGGCGGTGACGCCCTTGCCCTCGTCGTCGATCGTAACCTCGGCGTGATCGCCGACCTTGCGCCACGCGACGATCACCGCGCCGGGCTTGCCGGCCTCCTTGCCGGCTTGCACGCCGTTCTCGACCAGGTTGACCAGCACCCGCTTGAGCAGGAGCTTGTCGGCGCGCACCAGCAGCGGACCGTCCGGTTGCCGGACGACCAGGTGATCGCCGAGCGACGGATCGAGGCCGAGCTCCTCGACGATGTCGAGCAGCGGGACCGGGGCGGCCTCGACCCGTGGCAGCTGGCCGAGGGTGCGGAAGGTGTCGACCAGGCGGCGCAGGCTGGCGATCTCTTCCTCGACGATCTCGCCGGTGTCGGTGAGCATGCGGCGGTACTTGGCGTCGTCGCCCGCGTAGGTCGAGACGCACTGCTGGACCGCGAGCTGGATCGGCGTGAGCGGGTTCTTGATCTCGTGGGCGAGGCGCCGCGCGACGTCCTGCCACGCGCCGATGCGCTGGAGATATTCGATCTCGGTGCGGTGGCGGCTGAGCGCATCGAGCATCGTGTCGAACGCGACGCCGAGCTCGGCGATCTCGTCGGTGCCGGCCAGACGAACGCGGGCCTCGGCCTGGCCGCGCGACACCGCGCGCGCGATCTCGACCAGCGCGGCGATGCGGCGAGTCACGCGTCCGGCCGCGATGCCGCCGAGGGCGATCGCCGCGATCGCACAGGCGCCGACCAGCGCGACGAAGGTGAGGCTGTAGCCCGACGACAGCGCGCTGCGGGCGCGGGCGACGGTGCGCGCCGCGTCGAGCGACTGAGCCAGCTTGCGATACTCGTCCTGCAAGCCGGCCGGCACCGCGATGCCGACCTCGAGCGAGCCGCCGGCGACGAGCGGGTACTTCACGCTCTTCACCTCGGTGCCAGGCACCTGAGGCCGCTGGGCCCGCGCCAGCTCGCGGCCGTCGCGATCGATCAGCGCGACGCGCGCGACCGCGGGCTCGTCGCGCAGGGTCTGCTCGAGGGCGGCGACGTCGACGCGGGTGAACGCGGGCGACTGCGCCAGCCGCCGCGCCAGCTCGGCGAGGTACTCCTTCTTGGTCTCGATCAGCTCGAGGTACGCGCCGAGCGCCAGCTCCATCGAGCGATTGCGCGACGCCGCCTCGCCGGCCGCGAAGTTGGCGGCGACCTTCGACATGCCGTTGATCAGGTACGCCGACGCCGCCAGCGGCATCAGCACCACCACGAGCAGGATCGCGACCAGCTTGAGCTGGAGGCTGATGCGGCGCGCGAACCGCGGCGGCGCGGTCATGGCGCGGCCCGAACCTTGGGTCGCCGTCGATAGAACGGCTGCGACTGCTGGCGCACCACGCGATCGGCCTCGGGGATCTTGAGGTTGACGAACACCGACACGAACGAGCCGAAGAACGAGCCGCCGCGATCGAGCCCGCCGCCGGCGCCGTCGGACAGCCAGCGCCGCACCTCGGCCAGGGTCTCGGCGCTCACCGGGTTGAGCTCGGCGACGACCGCGACGACGTAGTGGGTGTCGTAGGCGAGCTGTGAGGTGTCGGCGATCGGCAGCTGCTCGAGGCCGGTCGTCAGGGTCAGCGCCTCGGCCCGGTACTTCACGGTGTAGACCCGCGACCCCGTGGTCGGGCTGATGATCGCGACCTGATAGACCTCGTCCCACAGGTCGTAGACGATCTCGCGCTTCGAGATCTGGTACGCGATCGGTCGTTTGCTGCCACGCGGATAGACCCACAGCCGGATCACCACCGTCGCCGGGATACCCTCCTCGAGGCGATCGTAGGCCGCGACGTCGAACACCGAGGTCACCGACGTCGACAGGTACATCCTCGTGCCGCGCTCGGCGAAGATCCAGTCGGGCGCGCGATCGTCGGCGGCGACGGTGGTCGCGGTGACGCCGAGCGCGATCGCCACCGCCAGCACCAGCCTCACCACCGCGGCACTCTCCCGAGCGCGTTGGCGACGGTGAACTCGAACACGCCGATCTCGGTGTCGATGCGCAGGCCGGCGTCGATCACCAGGTCGATCGGCAGCGCGTCCCACCAGCCGCGGTCGCGGACCCGCAGCTCGTCGGTCGACGCCAGGCCCCACACGCCGACCGCGACGAACACGTCGGCGCCGTAGACCCGGCGCGGCCGCCGCCACCAGTTGTAGGCGTACTCGACGACGACATTGCCGCCGAGCTCGCCGTACAGCGCGTCGGCGTTGTCGGTGTTCAGCAGATCGAGCGGCGCGGTGATCGCGGTGGTCATGCCGAGCACCCGCGGCGACAGCAGGCGATCGACGTCGGCGACGTGGATGCGATCGAAGCGCGGCGCGTCGCCGAGGATCGCGCCGCCCGCCGCGCGCAGGCCCAGCGCGGCGCGGTTGGTCAGCGGCCACCATCGATCGTAGCGGCCGAGCAGCACCGCGAAGTCGTAGCTGCCGCCGAGCAGCGTGCTGCCGAGCTCGGCCTGGAGCTGGACCCGCGTGCCCTGGTGCGGCAGCGCCGGATCGGGGCGGTTGTCGCGATCGAGGCCGACCGCGAGCGACACCACCCGGCTGGCGCCGCGGCGCAGGCCGAGATCGATCGCGGCGACCCGACCGTCGGGCAGCGTCCGGGTCGGCGCGACCGGCACCGCGGCGTCGATCGCCTCGATGCGCAGATCGGCGCTCAGCTCGCTGACCGTCGACAGCTCGACGCTGGTGCCGGCCCGCACGCCGAGGCGGCGGTAGCTGAACGCGCGCAGATCCGACGCCGCGCTCGAGCCGTACGGCCCGCCGACCCGGAACGGCTCGCTGCCGTGCTGCCCGGTGAAGGCGCCGTGCAGGCCCCAGCGCGAGCCGCGCACGCTCGGCGCCGACACCCGCAGCTCGCCGGCCCACTGATCGCGGGCGCCGATCACCGCGCCGTGGCCGGTGAACGCGAGCGCGCCGCCGACCGCGAGGCCGGTGCCGAGGAAGTTGCGATCGCTGAGGTCGGCGCCGATCCACCACGGCGCGACCACGCTCGAGCCGAACCACAGGCGGTTGAGCGCGACGGTGCCGCGCTCGACGACGGTGACGGTCAGGATCACCTGGCCGCGCGCCGAGCCCTTGCGCAGCGCCAGGGTGACGTCGAGGAAGTAGCCGAGCGCGAGCAGCTTCCAGCGCGCGCGCTTCAGCCGCGGATCGCCGGTGCGCAGGACGTCGCCGCGGCCGATCGGCAGCGCCCGCAGGATCACGCGCGGCGCGGTCGAGTGGTTGCCGACCAGCTCGATCGCCTCGATCGAGATCAGCGGCCCGAACGACGGATCGACCTGATCGACGAAGCCCTCGGGCTCGGGCTCGGGCGCGGCGGGCTCCGGCTGGGCCTGCGCGGTGCCGCCGACGACGATCGACGCGACCAGCGTCAAGATCACCGAACGGCGACGCGCGAGCACGGCTGGAACCTATCGCGGCGACCGCGCGACCGCCAATGCTACTCTCGCCATATGCCCCGTCGGTGCCGCGTCGCGATCGTTGCGTTGATCACGCTCGCCACGCTCGCCACCCTCGCCGCCTGCAACGACGTGCGCGACTTTCGCGGCGGCTGGGCCGGGACCCGGGTCGGCGACACCGCCGCGGTCCACGTCGGCATCACCGGCGATCCCAGCGCGGCGCTGACGATCACGGCGATCGACAAGCTCGGCCTGACCGGCACCCTCGACGTCGAGGGCTTGATCAGCGGCGCGGCGGTGACGCCCCTGGCCGGCGCCGAGGCTGATCGCCTGAGCAGCCTCAGCTTCGATGGCGCGCCGCTACGGATCTACCTGAGCTTCGTCGCGACCACCGACGGCTTCGGCGACGTGCTGGCGATGATCGCGATCTACGACGACGAGCGCATCGAGATCCGGCTGCTCCGCGGCGGCGAACATCCGGTCTACGCGATCTTCGATCTCGCCCGGTAGCGCCAGCGCGGCGAGCGATGCCGTATACTCGGGCGCGTGACGTGTCCGCATTGCGGCAGCGCGACCGCCGACGACGCGCGGTTCTGCGGCG
>JAYTAJ010000407.1:0-4189 GCA_043737575.1 Myxococcales bacterium
CGCCGCGATCGACGCGACCGACGCGATCGTCGTCGATGCCGCGACCGCCGACGCCGTCGTCAGCGAGGCGCAGTGCCTATTCGGAGAGCCCAACGACGACGTCCCCACCGCGACCGCCTGGGCGCTGGCCGACGTCGAAGCCGCGATCTGCGGCGACGGCGATCTCGACTATTTCCGCGTGACCCTGACCGCCGGCCAGACCCTGTCCGCGCGCATCGACTTCTCGAACCGCGCCGGCCTCGGCGATCTCGACCTCCGCCTCCTGTCCGGCGACGGCGGCACCGTCTACGACGAGTCGCGCAGCAGCTCCGACGTAGAGATCGTGAGCTGCCCCGGCGGCAGCCCCTGCCCCGCGCTCGTCGCGGGCGACTATCTCGTCGAGATCCGCGGCTTCTCCGCGGCGGTCGTCTCGGCCTACGCGCTCACCATCACCATCGCCGCGCCGTAGCGATCGTGACGCCCGAGCGTTACGCAGCCGAACGCAACAGGTCCGCGATCGTATCGGCTAGCCCAGCCAGGCTGGGCTGATGCCCTCGCAGCTGATCGCGGACGTGGCGCGGCCCGTTCGCGGCGTTCGCGAAGAGGCGGTCCCGTGAGATCATGTCCTTGTCGAGCGCGGCTCGGACGCGAACATCGGTCAGCGGTATCCCCAAGCACGAGGCGACGGCGGTCACGATCGCTTCGGTGTTGGAGCGACGTCGATGATCGGCGTCAGGAGTGAACATCTGGACGTCGGGGTACTGCTTCGCCAACGCCTGCCGCACGGTGTCGAGGGTGGCGGCCCCCTCGTGCCCGAGCTCGTCGCCGAGCTGGTCTCCGTCGATCAGCGCGAATCGTCGTTCGCGAGCGAGCCCGGCGAACATCTGGTGGACGCGCTCGCGGCAATCGCGGAGCAGCTTGTTCTTGCCGCTTCTCGGCACGCCGTCGACCAACCCGAGGGCGAACCGCAGGCTGGTCTTCTCAAGCTGATCGTCCACCAGGGCGCACACCAGCGTGTGCAGCGGATACTGCTTGGCTTCGTTGCGCTGATTCTCGTACAGGACCTTCGCGACGTACGTCACGGAGATTCCTCGGCGCTCGCGCCAACGCTCGCTTCCTCGGTGAACACGGTGCTGCCATAGCCGTCAGCGCGCAGGGAGCCGAGGCCTGAGTAGTCCTTGAGCCAATGCGCGAGCTGCTCCGCGTTGGGCCGGAACGCGATCGTCTTTCCCTGGTCATCGCGCTTGAACAGCACGACGCACGTCCCAGGATCAGAGAGCGCGTCCAGGAGTCGATCGGAGTGCGTCGTCATCACGACGGTGCGGCGGTGGGACAGAGTTTCCGCCAGCGCGACCGTGTAGCCGATCAACGCAGGATGCTGATGCAGGTCTGGCTCGTCGAACCCGACGACACCGTCACGGTCAGCCTCGAGCTCGGTGATGGCAACGAACGCGAGGAACGCCAGTTGACCGTCCGACAGCGCGAACGCTGGGACCTTTCCAACGCTGTGGAAGACCAACGACAGCCCGACCTGTCCACCGCTAGGATCGGGCTCCACGCTGATGTCGGCGACGTCGTCCCCGAGCCCCAGAGCCAACGTCTCGCGAACGCGCGTCCACGTAGCGTCCCCTCGATTGCGGAGCGCCTGGTAAACGTTCGGGAGGTTCGCGCCCCCGCGTTCGAGCGTCGTGGCAGGCCGGATCGTGACACTCGACCGCAAGGCTGACGGCAACTCGCCTTGGCGACGAGCCCAGGCCGGGTTCATCTCGAAGGCCGCATAGACCCGAGTCGCACCAAGCAACTCGCGCACCCCAGGCAACGACGCGTTGAGCACCCGACCGGGCGCAGCGTTGAGCGCGCTTAGCAAGACGGTCTCGCCTCCGACCTCGACCAGCTCGGGCTTCCCGATCTTCTGGTTGAAGACCAACGCTCGATCTCCGGTTCGGTCGATCACCTTCAGTGGCACGAGATGACCGGGAAGAGGGTCTAGCAGCAACTGCTCTCCCGCGACCCGGATCCAGCCCTCACCGCTGTGGGCTTCGAGCTCGAGCGCGTAGCGGTATCGCATCAAGTAGCCAGGGGCACTGCCGTCGACATGAAGTCCGACCTTGAGACGTCTCACGAGCCCCGGCCCCCCGCCGCGAAACATCCGGACGCCACCGTGCAGATTGTGGAGATCGGAGATGAACTGGTCTCCGCTCATCGTCGCGGCCTTGCGGATCAGCTCGAAAGCCTCGAGCACCGTGCTCTTGCCGCTGCCATTCTCTCCGATGAGCACGTTCAACGGACGCAGCTCGAGTGAGAGCTTGTCGATGACGCGAAAGCCCTCGATATCGATCCGCGTGACCCTGGCGCTCACGGCGGCAGCTTACACGAGGCGAGCCCGAAACGACGAACGCGGGCTCGAGGGCCCGCGTCCATCCGTCAGTCGATCGCGCTCAACGACGCAGGTTCAGGACCTCGATCAGCTTCTTGTAGCGCTCGCCGTCCTTGCTCTTCAGGTAGTCGAGGAGGCTGCGGCGCTGGCCGACCATCTTCAGCAGACCACGACGCGAGTGGTGATCCTTGTGGTTGGTCTTGAGGTGCTCGGTGAGGTGCGCGATGCGCTCCGACAACAGCGCGACCTGGACCTCGGGCGAGCCGGTGTCGGTCGGGTGGGTGCGGAACTTCGTGACGGTTTCTTGCTTGCGGACAGTCGAGACGGACATGGTTGCCTCAGTCGCCAGCGGGCTCGTCCGGTTCATCCGGACCAGTCCCGCGGTCGGGTGGTTTGGCGCGCAGGTTGAGGCACGACGCGCCGCGCGTCAAGGGCTACGGATGCTCGTAGGTGAGGACCCGATGCAGGTACGTCCGGCCGTCGCGGCGCTCGCACACCGCGACGACCTCGCCGTCGGTGGCGACCAGCGTGAAGCGCTCGCCCTCGGCGAAGGTTGCGGCGTGGATCGCGAGGCGGGTGCCGTGGCCGTTGATCACGTCGGCGACGCCGGCGTCGGGGACGATCACGGTGGGCAGGCCGAGGGCGCGCGCGGTCGGGATGAGCCGCGCGGTCGCGGTGGCGCGATCGACGGCGTCGAGCGGCAGCGCGTCGGCCTCGGTGAAGCCGCCGCTGGCGGTGCGGCGCAGCGCGGTGACGCAGGCGCCGGTGCCGAGCCGCTCGCCGAGATCGCGGGCCAGCGCGCGGACGTAGGTGCCCTTCGAGCACGCGATCGCGAGGCGGATGCGCGGCGGCTCGATCGCGACGACGTCGAGGCGCTCGACCCGGATCTCGCGCAGCTCGCGATCGACCTCGATGCCGCTGCGCGCCAGCTCGTGGAGCCGCAGGCCGCCGTGCTGGATCGCCGAGTGCATCGGCGGCAGCTGCATCGTGGTGCCGCGCAACGACGCCAGCGCGGCCTCGAGGGCGATCGGATCGATCGCGGCGACCTCGGCGCGGCGCTCGACGACGCCGGTCACGTCGAGCGTGTCCGACGTGATGCCGAGCTCGAGCTCGCAGGTGTAGCGCTTGTCGTCGGCGAGCAGCCACTGCGCGATCTTGGTCGCCTGGCCGAGGCAGATCGGCAGCACGCCGGTCGCGAGCGGATCGAGCGTGCCCGTGTGACCGGCGCTGCGGACGTGGAGCCGCAGCCGCACCATCGTGACCAGGTCCTGCGACGACATCCCGGTCGGCTTGTCGACCACCAGGACGCCGTGCGCGCGATCGGGACGGCGGCGGCCCACGAGCGCGGTCAGTCAGCCGCGACGGGCAACGACAGGATCCAGGCGCGCACGGTCTCGGTGCCAGTCGGATCGGCGAGCTCGCGGCCGACCGGCGGCATGCGCTGCGGGCCGATCGTCGTGAGGCGAATGAACAGCGCGCTGGTCGCGGGCACGCCGGGCTCGACGATCCTGGTCGCGCCGCTGGTGCCGGTCTCCATGTCGATCCCGACCGTGCGCTCGTAGGTCGCCGTGGTCTCCCACGACGCGAGGTCGGCGACGTCGAGCCGCAGCTCGAGCCCGACGACGTCGTGGACGTCGGAGTCGGCGTTGTGGCAGTTGCCGCAGTTGCTGTGGAGGTAGCCGAAGGCGGCGCGGGTGACGTCGCCGGCGGGCAGCGGGAAGTACGGATCGCCGGGCGTCGCGGGCGCGGTCGGCGGCGCGGTGAGCCGACCGTCGGCGACCAGCTGCGCGAGATCGAGCGTGGGCGCGGCGACGTCGAGCTGCAGCGCCGACA
>JAYTAJ010000408.1:0-1764 GCA_043737575.1 Myxococcales bacterium
TATGTCGGAGCGTTCCGCGCCGCGGGACCCCGTCCGCTCGCCGTCGATCGTGCGATCGACGCACCGGGTTCCGGGATCAATTCACGTGGGCGCGGCGCACGACGCGACGACGTCGATGGTGACGCGGCGGTTGGTGCGACGCAGCCGCTCGAGGGTCGCGGCGTCGATCGCCGCCTCGGCCGGGCTGCCGGGCTCGGGCTCGTCGACCAGCGTCTTGGTCGAGCCCAGCCCCGCGGTGCGCACGATCTTCGCGGGCTCGACGCCCTGGGCGACGAGGTAGGTCCGCACCGCGTCGGCTCGCCGCAGGCTGAGGTCCTGGTTGGCGGCGGCGATGCCCTCCTTCGAGGTGTGCCCGGTGACGCCGAAGCGCAGCTGCGGGCACGCCGCCGCGAACTGCACCAGGCGATCGAGCGTCGCCTTGCTCGGCGGCCGCGTGAAGTCGAGGTCGGCCGATCCGACGCGGAAGTCGATCGCCGAGAAGTCGAGGGTGCCGCCCGTGGTCGCGAGGCGGCGCAGCTGCCCGAGCTCGGCCTCGATGCCGTCGATCAGCCGCCGCATGATCTGCTCGGCGGCGTCGACCTTCGGCTCGAGGAGCGCGAGGGCGGGCCCGGCCGCGGTGGCCGCGGCGTCGAACGTCGTGGCCGCGGCGCTGACCGCGCGCTCGGCGGCGAGCTTGTTGCGCTCGGCGAGCTGGGCGGTGACGTCGGCGGTGACCTGGGTCATCACCGCCTCGACGTTGGCGATCGCTGCGTCGGCCGGAGCCAGCGCCGCCTGCAGCTCGGTGATCGTGGCGGCGAGGGTGACGTCCTCGGTGCCGGCCGGCACCGCGAGCGCGCCGATGCGGCCGCCGAGGACCTTCTGGCGATCGCGCAGCTCCGACAGCCGCCGCGCCATCTGCCCCGACAGCTCGGCCCACGCGTCCTGCGCGGGATTGTCGTCGCGGCGCTCCTTGTGATCGCAGCCCGCGATCAAGAGACCGACGACGAGGACGCAGAGCAGACGAGACGACAGGGCGACGCGCATCGCGGCGGACTACACCAGATCTCCGCGCGTCATGCCAGCTGCGCCAGGTCCTCGAACGACAGGTCGTAGCTCTTGCGGCCCGCGTCGAGGGTGGCGCCCGACGCCGCGGCGCGGTGGGCCACCAGGTTGCGGACCGCGGCGAGGGTGTGCAGGCGGTGGGCGAGGCGGATCACCTGGTCGGCGCCGGGATCGGCAGGCGGAACAGGTTCTTCACGCCCGACGGATGCCGAGATCTGCCTTGCAGGCCGACGCAACCCCAGCCTGGGCCAACCGGTCCAACTTCATGATGCGTACTCGACGAAAGAACGGGCGCCGGAGCGAACAACCCCTGACCCGAGAGGAAGTGCTGCTGCGGGACAACATTCCAGCATCGGAGCCAGTCCCGGCCGCGATCGCAGCGCAGCTGGGGAGCAATCGAATCGTGCTGTCGTCGGACGACGGGGGCTTCGATCCGCGCGAGTTCACGAAGATCAAGGGCTCGAGCGGGGCGTGGGAGCTCACCACCAAGGACTCGGTCACCGTCGGGTTGCGCGTCAAGACGATGGAGCGCGTCGCGCCGAGCTCACTGGCGCGTGCACGCAAGGCTCGCGGGCCGCGACTGGCTGAGCCGTTCCGGCCATCGTGGCAGCCCTACATCTACCATCCGAAGACGACGACAGCCCGTGTCGAGCCGCCAACGCTCACGCGGAAGGGCGGAGCCAGCGTGCGACCACACACGGTGTTCAATCGCGACGATCGTGA
>JAYTAJ010000409.1:0-1764 GCA_043737575.1 Myxococcales bacterium
GAGAACAGGTGGAGATCGGGGACGACCGCGAGCGCGGCGCGGGCGGTGCCGCGGATCCACGCGGCGTCGGCCTGGGCGGCGGCGGCGCGCAGCTCGGGCGTGACCCGGCCGATGACCCACAGCGCGAGCGTGAAGATGCCCGACAGGAACGGGCTCGAGAACGATGAGAAGAACACCGCGATCGCCGCGACCACCAGCACCTCGAGCCAGGCCAGGAGGATCGCCTTGCCGACCGCGGCGGTGATCGCGACGCCCTGCAGCGACAGGAGGCCGAGCATCGCGGCGGCGAACAGCGCGACCAGCACCGACAGCACCAGCGCCATGCCGGCGTACTTGCCGACGACGAACTCCCAGCGCGCCAGCGGCTTGGAGATGATCGCGTAGATGGTGCGGCGCTGGATCTCGCCGTAGAGCAGCGCGACCCCGAGGTAGATCGCGGTCAGCGCGCCGAACAGCGAGATGCCGGCGAGGCCGATGTCGCGGGCGACCCGTGCGCTCTCGCTGATCGACATCTCGCCGAGGACGATCGCCAGGAGGTTGGCGCCGATGACCAGGATCAGGATGCCGTAGAGGACGCGGATGCGCGCCGCCTCGCGGAACGTGTTGAGCGCGATCGCCCACATCCGTCCGAGCGACGCGGTCACGGCACCGCCTCGTGGCCGGCGGCCTCGACCCGACGCAGGAACAGATCCTCGAGCGTCTCGTGGCGCGGCGTCACCGCGATCAGCCGCGCGCCCTGGCTGCGCGCGAACGCGACGACGTCGTCGACATCGGCGTCGGCGGCGAGCGACAACAGCAGCTCACCGGGCGTGCGGCGCGCGGTCGCGGCGCGCGCGGTCAGCGCGGCGACCGCGGCCTCGGGGGCGTCGTCGGCGAGCCGCAGGTGCAGCTCGGTGCCCTGGGCCGCGGCGTCGACCAGATCGCGGGGCCGGCCGACGTCCTCGATCAGCCCGCCGACGCAGATCGCGACCCGATCGCAGATCGCCTCGACGTCCGACAGGATGTGCGACGAGAAGAACACGGTGCGGCCGGCGTCGCGCTGCTCGAGGATCAGATCGCGGACCTCCTTGCGCCCGATCGGATCGAGCCCGCTCATGGGCTCATCGAGCACGACCAGCTCGGGGTCGTTGATCAGCGCGAGCGCGAGGCCGGCCCGCTGCATCATGCCCTTCGAGAACTTCTTCAGCGCCTGGCCGCGGGCGCGCCCGAGCCCGACTCGATCGATCAACGCGTCGGCGCGGCGGCGGCGCTCGCCGCGGTCGAGCCCGAACAGCCGGCCGCCGAGATCGAGCAGCTCACCGACGGTCAGGTAGTCGTAGAAGTACGGCTGCTCGGGCAGAAAGCCCAGGCGCTGGCGCGCGGCCCGGCTCGGCACCGGCTCGCCGAGGATGTCGGCCGAGCCCGCGGTGATCGAGCACAGCCCCAGGAGGCAGCGGATCGTCGTGGTCTTGCCGGCGCCGTTGGGCCCGAGGAAGCCGAACACCTCGCCGCGCTCGACCGCGAACGACACGCCGCGCAGCGCCGCGACCTTCTTGCGCCGGAACGGCGTGCGATAGGTCTTGGCGAGGTCGCGGACGGCGATGACCGGCGATGCCATCGGCGCGCCTATGGATAGCGGCCCTGGAAGCCGACGCCGAACTCGACGCCGACCGAGATCCAGCGCCGGAACGCGACCTCCTCGGCGAAGAACGCGTAGGCGCCGTAGGCGTCGTGGAAGTCGAGCTGCAGGCCGTTGGCGTTGCGGATCGAGAAGTCGGTGCCGAG
>JAYTAJ010000410.1:0-1763 GCA_043737575.1 Myxococcales bacterium
GGTGACGTCGGTGGATCGGCCCACGGGGTGCCTGGGATCAGCCCGGACCGTCGAGCGCGCGATCGATCTTGGTCTTCAGCTCGACGTAGCGGCGCAGGAAGTCGTAGTGGCGTTCGCGGAAGCTCTGGGTGTAGCGGCGCTCGCGGGCCCGGGCCCGGAACGCGTCGGCCAGCTCGTCGAGGCGCGCCACCAGGAGCGCACCGTCGGTGAACGGCGTGACGACCGGGCGCTGGCCCTTGACCTCGACGAGGTTGACGTAGCCGTCAGGTCCGGGGCCGCGGAACGCGAGCACGACGGTGTCGGGGCTCTGGGCCTTGACGGTCTGGATCACCATCGACGGCGGCAGGTCGTGGATCTCGTCGGAGATCAGCGCGTACTGGAACGCGTCGCTCGAGATCCGATCGAGGGCCTCGCCGCCGCTCATCGCGTGGACGAAGCGAAACCCGACCGGCGCCGCCTGCTTGAGATCGTCGACCAGCGAGTCGACCTCGTCGACCACCAGCACCGCGAACGAGTCGAGCTCGATCGATCGGCCGGGATCCTTGCCGGCCAGGCGATCGACCGCGTCGAGAGCGCGGCGCTCGGAGTCCATGAACCGGGTGAGGAAGTCCTCGTGGGCCTTGCGGACGTCGACCAGCACCGAGTCGACCTCGCGGCGCCCGACCGAGCGGCCGGCGGCCTCGAGCACGCGATCCTTCAGGTACAGCACCGAGTCCGGCGCCTTGAGGATGAGATCGATCGCGCCGGCGCGCACCGCCGCCACCGCGTCCTCGAACGAGCGCCGCGGCGTCAGGCCGATGATCATCGACGTCGAGGTCGCGGCGCGCACCGCGCGGATGGTGTCGAGGCCGGCGCCCGGCGTCGGCGTGTCGAGATCGATCAGCACCACCGAGAAGAACTGCTTGGCGATCGCCGCCACCCCGGCCTCGGGATCGGCGACGCAGGTCGGGTGCAGCCCCGCCGACGACACCAGCTCGCTGACGCCGTGGTGGACCCGCGGATCCTGATCGATCACCAGCACCTGCGCGCCCACCAGATCGCGGACCGGCGACGCGCTCGTGCGCGAGCCCGAGGTGTCGCGGATCGTCGTCATCGATTGGGTCCGAAGGTGAAGGTCGGCAAGAGGTTGATGCCGTTCGCGACGTCGTGGCGGGAGAACGTCCAGTCCTCGACGACCGTGATCACACAGCGGAGCAGCGCGGGCGAGTTGATCGTGTCGCGAGACATGCGGACGCTCGTGGTCTTGCCAGTAGGCAACACCGTCAACCCGATGTCCACTTGTCCGCTAAGTGGCTGATCGTCGGGCAGCGCCTTGGTGGCCGACTGGTAGCAGCGGTCGAGCTTGCTGTTGCTCTGGACGATCAGGTGGTTGAGCTGGCTCATGATCTCGACCGCCGACACCTCGCCCTCGAGATCCGCGTCCGGTCCCGGATCCACCGACGCGGCGTCCACGATCGGATCGGGCGCCGCGGCCGCGGCATCGACGACGACCTCCGCGCGCGCCGCGTCGATCACGTCGGGCACCGTCACCACCGCCGCGTCGGGCAGCCGATCGTCGAGCGACCGCGCGTCGATGCCCGGATCGCCCGCGCCCGCGTCGATCGCCGTCCCCGGCCGCACGATCACCGTGCCCGTCCCTCGCCCGCTTCCGAGGGAAGGGACGGGGGACTCCGGGTCTCGCGCATCGCCGGGGACCCGCGGGGGAGGTTGGTCCGTTCCCGTTCCAACCGCCACCGCTTCCTCCCCCGCCTCGCCCCCGCGCG
>JAYTAJ010000411.1:0-1761 GCA_043737575.1 Myxococcales bacterium
TTCGCCATGAAGATCGCCTGGTACAGGCCGAACAGCGCGATCGAGATCAGGTAGCCGATGAAGAAGTACGGCTCGAGGCAGGCGAACGCCAAGGTCGAGAAGAACAGCACGAAGAAGATGTTGACCATGCCCTTCTGGGCGTACTTGGTGCAGATCTCGACGACCTTCTTCGAGTCCTCGATCGAGGCCTTGGTGGCGCCGTCGTCGAGCTTGATGTTGGCCTTGATGTACTCGACCGCGCGGTAGGCGCCGGTCGAGACCGCCTGGGTCGACGCGCCGGTGAACCAGTAGATGACCGCGCCGCCGGTGATGAGGCCGAGCAGGAACGGCGGGTGCAGCATCGACAGGTTGCGGATCTTGTCGGGCTGCAGGCCCTCGGTGAGCAGCATGATGATCGCGAAGATCATCGTCGTCGCGCCGACCACCGCGGTGCCGATCAAGACCGGCTTGGCGGTCGCCTTGAACGTGTTGCCGGCGCCGTCGTTCTCCTCCAGGAAGTGCTTGCCCTTCTCGAAGTTCGGCACGAAGCCGAAGTCCTTCTCGATCTCCTCGGAGATGCCGGGCAGGCTCTCGATGACCGACAGCTCATAGACCGACTGCGCGTTGTCGGTGACCGGACCGTACGAGTCGACCGCGATCGTGACCGGGCCCATGCCGAGGAAGCCGAAGGCGACCAGGCCGAACGCGAACACCGCCGCGGCCGAGGTCGCCGCGAAGCCGGTGATCTGGTGGTGCGAGCCGGTCTCGATCAGCGCCGCGAGGCCGGCGGTGGTCGACACGCCGTAGGCGATGCCCATCAGCGACACGATCGCGATGCCCATCCAGTACGCCGAGAAGTTACCCGCGGTGAGGCCGGCGAGGACGTTCAGCGACGCGCCGCCCTGGCGCAAGGCCTGGACGACCTCCTTCACGTGAGCCGAGCGGGTCGAGGTGAAGACCTTGACCGTCTCGGGGATGATCGCGCCGGCGAGGGTGCCGCACGAGATGATGACCGACAGCTTCCACCACAGGCCGAAGCCGAGGTAGGTGCCGACGGTGCCGCCGTTGCCGTTGAGCGAGAACTCGGCGCCGGCGCCGGGGCCGATCAGGAAGTACGACAGCAGGAACGTCAGCCCGACCGCGACGATCGAGGTCAGCCACACGAGGACGGTGAGCGGGTGCTCGAAGTCCATCTTGTCGGCGTTCTGGTACTTCGGCTTGGTCAGCACGTACTCGTTCAGCAGGTAGCTGCCGATCGCGGCGACGACCATCGCGATGCGCATCGCGAACAGCCAGACCAGGAGGATGGTCTGCAGCTCGGTGACCTGCGACAGCGCGATCAGGATGAAGGTGATGAGCGCGACGCCGGTGACGCCGTAGGTTTCGAAGCCGTCGGCGGTGGGTCCAACGGACTCGCCGGCGTTGTCACCGACGCAGTCCGCGATCACGCCGGGGTTGCGCGCGTCGTCCTCCTTGATTTTGAACACGATCTTCATCAGGTCTGCGCCGATGTCGGCGATCTTGGTGAAGATTCCGCCGGCGATGCGCAGGGCCGAGGCGCCTAGCGATTCACCGATGGCGAACCCGATGAAGCAGCTGCCAGCGTAGTCCCGGGGAACGAACAGCAGGATCCCCAGCATCATCAGCAGCTCGACGCTGATGAGCAGCATGCCGATGCTGATGCCGGCTTTGAGCGGAATGGCATAGCAAGGAAATGCCTTGCCGGTCAGGGCCGCAAAGGCGGTCCGCGAGTTGGCATACGTATTGACGCGAATTCCGAAC
>JAYTAJ010000412.1:0-1759 GCA_043737575.1 Myxococcales bacterium
CGCGGATCGGTCGACACCTGGTTTCCGCCCGCGGCGGTCCAGTCGGCCACCGACAGGGTCAGGCCAACCGCGGCGGCGACGCTGTCGCCGTCGGCATCGACGGTGTCGGCGGTCTTGATCGCGTCGTACATCGCGGCGTGCGCGGCGAGGTAGTCGCGCACGATCGGGATGAACTCGGTGTAGAGCTGGCCGATCGTGAAGCGTCCGGGCGGAAACAGACCGATGCCGTACGACGCGAGCAGGTAGTTGACCGGCTCGTTGAGGGTGGCCCACTCGTCGACGCGATCGCCGTAGCGCCGCGCCAGCTCGCCGGCGAGCTCGGCCATCTCCAGGACGATCGCGGCGCCGCCCGCCGAGCCGAGGCCGCACAGGTTGGTGTCGCTCGGGGTGCCGGGCGTCGGGTGCTCGGCGCAGGTCGGATCGCGCGGATCGACGACCCACAGCGGGTTGGAGAAGTGGTGGATCGTGATCATCGGCCGGATGCCGCGGGCGATCAGCGCGTCGAGGACCTCGCCGTAGTGGGCGAAGGCGGCCTCGTCCCAGACGTCGCGGGTCGGCTCGACCCGGGCCCACTCGACGCTGAAGCGGTAGCTGTCGAGGTGCTGCTCGGCCGCGAGCCCGACGTCGGCGACCGCGCGGGTGTAGCCGCCGACCGCGTCGCCGATGAACTCGCGGCCCTTGCCGAGGCCACCATCGGCGATCGGCCGGGTCCACAGGTACCAGTCGGTCAGCGGGTTGGCGTCCTCGATCTGGGTCGCGGCGCTGGCGGCGCCGAAGCGAAACCCGGTGCGGCCGGCGTCGCCGGTGAGCGGGCCGATCGCGCCGTAGCTGATCGGATCGGGCGGCGGTGAAGCGCCGTCGTCGCCACAGGCGCAGGCGAGGGCGAGGGCGACGATCAGCGAGCGTGCGAGCATCCCCGTCATCGTCTCGCCTAAGCGCTCGTAACTCCAGTCGTGAAGTGCCTTGACTCGGAGGGGTCGCTCCATATACTCACCGGCCTCCCGAGGACCGTCGTGCGCCATCCGTCGCTCAAGCATCACACCCTGCCACCGTCGCCGCTCCGCGTCGCCGTCCGCGATCTGCCGGTCACCCGCCACGCGGTGATCGAGCCGACGCTGGTGGCCGAGGTCGTGGCGGGCATGCCGCTGCGCGAGGCCCTCGCCGACGAGCGCGGCGCCGCCGTCGATAGCGGCGAGCTCGACGTCGAGCTGTACGCCGACGAGACCACGATCTTCGTGAAGGGCACGATCAAGGGCACGATCGCGATCGCGTGCAGCCGCTGCGTCGCGCCGATGATGATCGAGCTCGACGAGCCGCTCCAGGTCACCTACGTGCCCGCCGCCGACGCGCCGCCGCGGCCCGATGCGGACCGTCCAGACGGGGGGCGTCCCAGCGCCGACGCCGACGACGATGGGGTCGAGCTCACCGCCGACGCCCTCGACGTCTTCCCCTACGACGGCGAGACCGTCGATCTCGAGGCCCTGGTCCGCGAGCAGTTCGTCCTCGCCGTCCCCTACGCGCCGCTGTGCCGCGAGGACTGCCAGGGCCTGTGCGCGCAGTGCGGGGCCGACAAGAACGTCGCGCCGTGCGACTGTGCGCGCCCGGTCGATCCGCGGTTCGCCGCCCTCGCGGGCGTCAAGCTTCCTTCGTAAGTCACTCGCCACTCACCTGAACCCGAAGATAGAGAAAAGCCATGGCCCTTCAGAAGCGTCGTCGCGGTCCTGCCCGCACTGGTCATCAGCGCTCCGCCTGGATGCGC
>JAYTAJ010000413.1:0-1757 GCA_043737575.1 Myxococcales bacterium
AGCTGGACGTGGTCAAGCTGCTCCGCGCGGAGTAGCGCGTTAAAAATCCGCCGTGCCCGGGGTGCGTGCGAAGGGGACGACGTCGCGGATGTTGGCGACGCCGGTGATGAACATCAGCATGCGCTCGAAGCCGAGGCCGAAGCCCGCGTGCGGCACACTGCCGTAGCGGCGCAGATCGAGATACCACCAGTAAGCTTTCTCGTCGAGGTGGTGGAGGGCCATGCCGGCGCGGAGCTGGTCAAGCCGCTCTTCGCGCTGGCTGCCGCCGATGATCTCGCCGATGCCGGGCGCCAGCACGTCCATCGCGGCGACGGTGCGGCCGTCGTCGTTGAGCCGCATGTAGAACGCCTTGATGTCCTTCGGGTAGTTCAGGACCGCGACCGGACCCTTGAAGACCTCGTCGGTGAGGTAGCGCTCGTGCTCCGACTGCAGGTCGATGCCCCACGTGACGGGGAACTCGAACTTCTTGCCCGACTGCTCGAGCAGGCGGATCGCCTCGGTGTAGTCGATGCGCTCGAACTTCGACTCGACCAGCTGGCGCAGCCGCTGCTGGCAGGTCGGATCGACGAACTTCTCGAAGAACGCCAGATCGTCCTTCCGCTCGTCGAGCAGCACGCCGAAGATCGACTTCAGGAAGTCCTCGGCGAGGGTGGCGTCAGCGGCGAGATCGGCGAACGCGATCTCGGGCTCGATCATCCAGAACTCGGCGAGGTGGCGCCGGGTGTTGGAGTTCTCGGCGCGGAAGGTCGGGCCGAAGGTGTAGACGTTGCTCATCGCGAGACAGTAGGTCTCGACGTTGAGCTGGCCCGACACGGTGAGGTGGGCCTGCTTGCCGAAGAAGTCCTGGTTCCAGTCGACGGCGCCGGTCGCGGTGCGCGGCGGGTTGGCGGCGTCGAGGGTCGAGACCCGGAACATCTGGCCGGCGCCCTCGGCGTCGGACGCGGTGATGATCGGCGTGTGGATCCAGAAGAAGCCGCGATCGTGGAAGAAGCGGTGGACCGCCATGGCCAGGGTGTGACGCACGCGGGTCACCGCGCCGATCACGTTGGTGCGCGGTCGCAGGTGCGCGACCTCGCGCAGGTACTCCATCGTGTGCCGCTTGGGCTGCATCGGGTACTGCTCGGGATCGTCGACCCAGCCGACCACCTCGAGCGCCTCGGCGCGCAGCTCGACGGTCTGGCCCTTGCCCTGCGACGCGACCAGCTCGCCCGTCACCCGCACCGCGCAGCCGGTGGTCAGCTTCGCGACGGTGTCGGCGTAGCCGGGCAGCTCGGCGGGCGCGACCACCTGCAGGGCGTCGAAGGCCGAGCCGTCGTGGACCGCGATGAACGACAGGCCGGCCTTGGAGTCGCGGCGAGTGCGGACCCAGCCCTCGATGACGACGCGGGTCCCGACCTCGACTCGACCGGACAGGAGCGACGAGATCCGGTGCTTCATGGCCCGTCGCATCTACCACGGCCCGAAGCGGCGTGGGTATAGTCGGCCCGTGGTACGTCCTGCGGGTCAGCGGACCTTGGCCGGGTTCACCCTCGGTGAGCTGCTGGCGCGCCAGGTCTACGGCGATCTGTACCGAGCCAGCGGCGAGGGTCGACGCGACGCGCGGCTGCTGGTGGTCGCGCCCGCGCTGGCGAGCGACGCGCGGTTCGGCGACGCCCTGTCCCGCGGCACCGCGCCGCTGCTCGGCGCGTTCCACCACCGCGCGGTGGTCGGCACCGTCGTGGTCGCGCGCGACGGCAAGGAGCTGGTGATCGTCACCG
>JAYTAJ010000414.1:0-1757 GCA_043737575.1 Myxococcales bacterium
CTGGGGAGCTACGAGATGCTGTGGGACTGCGGGCATTGCGACACCAAGCGCAACCTCGGCAAGACCCACCGCCACTGTCCGAACTGCGGCGCGCCGCAGGACGAGACCAAGCGCTACTTCCCGACCGAGGCCGATCGGGTGAAGGTCGTCGATCACGCCTTCACGGGCACCGATCGCGAGTGCGGCTCGTGCGGGACGCCGCAGTCGGCGAAGGCCGAGCACTGCGGGCAGTGCGGCGCGCCGCTCGGCGACGCGAAGGCGGTGCCGCTGATCTTCGAGCCGCAACCGACCAAGCCGAAGGGCCGCCGCTGGGGCTGGTGGATCCTTGTCGCGGTGCTGCTGTTCAGCACGCTCATCTGGTACCGCTGCATCCGCAAGCGCGAGATCGCGTTGCAGGTGACCGGCCATCGCTGGGCGACGATGGTCGAGCTCGAGGAGTACCGCGAGGTAGGCGATCAGGCGTGGCGCGATCAGGTGCCGACCGGCGCGCGCGCGGTCGGGTGCCGCGCCAAGGAGCGGTCGCGCCGCACCGTCGCCGACGGCGAGGACTGCAAGGTCGTGCGCCGCGACAAGGGCGACGGCACGTTCGAGGAGATCAACCAGTGCACGCCGAGGACCCGCCAGGAGCCGGTCGAGGACGCCTGGTGCGACTTCCGCATCGAGCGCTGGACCAAGGTCGAGGAGCTCAAGCGCGAGGGCAGCGGCGTCACCGCGGCCTGGGCCGACGTCCCGCCCTCGGCCTTGTCGTCGGGCATTGGCGCCCGCCGCGCCGGTCCGCGCAAGGCGATCTACACGCTCGATCTCCACGACGGCAAGCACGCGCGCTCGTGCGACGTCTCCGAGGGCGCGTGGAAGAAGTACGCCGACGGCCAGCAGATCAAGGCCCAGGTCCGCGCCGCCAGCGGCAACCTGGTCTGCTCGTCGCTGTAGACTCACGGTGAGGGAGGGATGGCAATGACCAAGATCAAGGGAGTCGCGCGTCACGTCCACTGGCTCGTCGCCGCGTTCGCGCTAGCGCTGATGTGCGTGCCGCGCCACGAGTCGGCGGCCGACGACAGGAGTGATCTGATCCGTCGGATCGAGGACAAGCTGAAGGACGCGGCCGACGCGCTCGAGCGCCTGCCCGACGACAACGGCGACGGCGCGATCGATCGGGCGCGCTCGCTGGTCGCCGAGGCGCGTCGCTACGCCGATGATCTGGCCCGGGTCGCCGACGACGATCGCGACGCCAAGCGCCTCGCCGAGGACTTCGATGATCGCCAGGAGGACTTCGACGACGCGGCCGCGAACCTGCGCAGCCTGAAGGGCGGGCAGCGCGTCCACGAATCGGTCGCCACCATGTGCGTCGAGCGCGACAAGGAGCTGACGCGCGTCGCGCGCGACTTCGAGGCGCGCAACGATCCGGACGGACTGGCCGAGCTACCGCGCGAGGCCAGCAAGGCCCAGGACGCGACCAAGCGCGCGCTCGACGATCTCGCGCGCCAGGACGACAAGATGGAGGACTGGTCCGACGACGCCCAGGACTTCTCCGCCGACGGGCCGTGGCGCAAGCTGGCGTCGATCGTCGATCAGGTCGCGCGCGCGACCTACGACCGCTGGCACCGCGGCCACGAGGCCGCCGTGAAGACGTGCGCGGCAGTTACGCTGGGCGTCGATCATCCCGAGGTGAAGGACGCGCTCGCGAAGCTCGGCTCGAGCGCGGGCGGCCGCAAGGCGATCATCGAGCAGCTCGACAAGGACGCGCGCGAGCTGGCCTC
>JAYTAJ010000415.1:0-4172 GCA_043737575.1 Myxococcales bacterium
GCGCCGCCGCAGGTCGTGATGCGGCATCGCCTGCCGCAGTTCAACCACCTGTTCACCAGCGACTCGTACTCGGCCGGCTACTACAGCTACCTGTGGTCCGAGGTGATGGACGCCGACACCCGCCAGGCGTTCAAGGAGGCCGGCGACGTGTTCGACAACGCCACCGCCGACAAGCTGCGCAAGTTCATCCTCGCGCCCGGCAACTCGACCGATCGGGCGGAGGCCTACCGCCAGTTCCGCGGTCGCGATCCCGACGTCAAGGCGCTCCTCGAGAAGCGCGGCTTTCCGATCAAGTGATCAGCGCGTCGGCGGCGGGTCCTTCCAGTTGTGGGTCGCCGCGTCGATCGCCTCTTCGCGGCGCTCGCGGCGCGCCCGCTTGGGCAGGTTGCGCATGATGATGAACACGCCGATCACCATGATCGCGACCGCCAGCCAGACGCCGACGACCAGCCACGCGATCAGCGACGCGCCGGCGAGCAAGATCGACAGGTAGGCGGCGAGGCCGATGATGTCGTGAGGGACCCCATCGGGATGCCCGACCTTCTCGGGGTGCTCGATCGCGACCTGCAGCGGCACGTCGGCCGGATCGTGGCGACCCGGCGACGGGTGGTACGCGGCGGCGGTGGGCGGGGGCGCCTCGGTGAGCGGCTGCATCACAGCCGTCCCGTCGCGAGCAGCACCACGAGGATGAGGCCGATCAGGATCGCGGGAGACATGCCACCCGCGCCCCAGCGCGAGTAGCCCAGACCGCCACCTGCGAGGAAGACAACGAGAAGAACGACGAGGAGGATGGTCAGCATGTCCGAGTGAGTTGCAACTCGGATGCCGACCGAAGCCGCCGCCTCAGCGCTTCATGCTCGCGAGCAGGTTCGACAGATCGTCGGCGTGCTCCTCTTCCATCGCGAGCAGGCCCTCCATCAGGCGACGCGTGGTCGGATCGTCGTTGCCGAGCCAGCGCACGATCTCGGAGTAGGTCTCGACCGCGACGCGCTCGGCGATCAGATCGTCGATGATCATCTCCTCGAGCGTCTTGCCCTCGCGGTACTCGGCGTGGCTGCGAGTCGCGAGGCCCTCGGGGTTGTAGTTGGGGTTGCCGCCGAGCTCGGTGATGCGCTTGGCGACGGCGTCGGCGTGGTTCTGCTCCTCGTTGGCGTGCTCGAGGAACTCGTCGGCGACCGGCTTGGCGTGGATGCCCGCGGCCATGAAGTAGTGGTTCTTGTAGCGCAGCGTGCAGACGATCTCGGTCGCGAGGACCTCGTTCAACACCGCGATGACCTGCAGGCGGTCAGCCTGGTACGCCGCGGTGACCGCACCATCGAGCATGTTGGCGCGGGCGCGCTTCCGGATGGCGTCGAGATCGGTCTTGAAAGCGTTCATGCCGTCGAGACGATCGCAAGAACCAGGCCTCCGCCAGGTCCGCGAAACTCGGACGCGACACGCCGCCCGGACGTGCGCTCGCGCTCGCTGTGGCGGCGATGCTGCTACGCGCCGCGCAGCCGCTGCTCGAGGTTCTTGGCCGCGCGGGTGAGCAGCCGTCGCATGATCAGCCGCAGCGCGGGCGCCCCGGCCTTGGCGACGCCGATCGCATCAGCGGAAACCAGCGCGGCCAGGTCGCGGCGTCGGCGAACGCGCCGAACACTCGGCCGGGTGCGGCGGTGAAGTGCGCGGTCACGGTCACGACCTGGGGGGCACGGGCGATCCACTCGAGATCCACGGGAGGCAGGTCGCGCATGTCCGATGGCTAGCACGACTCATGGCGGATTTCGTGCGACCGTCGGCGCGATGAAGGCGCTCGACGTCGCGATCGTCGGGTGCGGCACCGCCGGCGCCGCGACCGCGCTGTTCCTGGCGCGGGCCGGGCATCGCGTCACCGTCTACGAGCGCGTCGCCGAGCCGAGCGCGGTCGGCGCCGGCATCACCTTGCAGCCGACCGGGCAGGCGGTGCTGGCGCGGCTCGGCTTGCTCGCGCCGATCCTCGCGCGCGGCGCCCGCCTCGATCGCTTGCACGTCGTGCGGCTCGACGGCGCCACCGTCTGCGATCTGCGCTACGCCGACGTCGATCCGCGCTGGTTCGGCCTCGGCCTCCACCGCGGCGTCCTGTTCGTGACGCTCTACGACGCGGTCCGCCGCGAGCCCGGCGTCACCGTGCGGCTCGGCGTCGCGATCGCCGGCCTCGCCCGCGATCGCGAAGGCGTGACCGTGCTCGGCGATGGCGGCGCGCTGGGCCGCCACGATCTGATCGTCGCCGCCGACGGCTCGGTGTCGGAGCTGCACGCGACCGCGGGCGTCCCGGTCCGCACCCGCGCCTATCCGTGGGGCGCGCTGTGGTTCGTGGCCGACGATCCGGCGTCGACGTTCACGGGCGAGCTGCGCCAGGTGGTGACCGGCGCGCGCCGCATGTACGGCCTCTTGCCGACCGGGCGCGGCGCCGTTCGCGACACCCCCGTGGCCAGCCTGTTCTGGAGCCTGCGCGTCGATGATCATCCGCGCTGGCGCGCCGACGGCCTCGACGCCTGGAAGCGCGACGTCCGCGCCTGCGATCCGCGCAGCGCGGCCGTGCTCGATCAGATCGTCGATCCCGATCAGGTCTTGCTCGCGCGCTACCGCGACGTCCGCATGCCGCGCTGGCACGGCGACCGCGTGATCTTCCTCGGCGACGCCGCCCACGCCACCAGCCCGCAGCTCGGCAACGGCGCCAACCTCGCGCTCATGGACGCGATGGTCCTGGCCGACACCCTCGCCGAGGCCGACGCCCTCGAGCCCGGCCTCGCCGCGTACTCGCAGGCGCGCCGCCACCACCTCCGCCACTACCAGTTCATGTCGAACGTGCTGACGCCGTTCTTCCAGTCGAGCTCGCGGGCGCTCGGCTGGATCCGCGATCGCTTCATGCCGATCGCCGATCGCATCGGGCCGTTCCACCGCATCATGGTCCGCACCATGGCCGGCCACGAGTGCGGCCTGTTCCTGCGCCACCCGCTCGCGCTGCCACCGCCGCCGACTTAGGGCCGCTTCCACCGCAGCGGGCCGAGCCCCGCGCCCGCCGCGACCAGCACGCGGCCGCTGCGATCGATCGCGAGCGCGTCGTCGGACAAGGTCGCGACCAACGTCGCCTGATCGACGTCGATCACGTAGCGGCCGTAGAGCAAGAAGCTGCCCGCACCATCGATGAGCTCGGCGGGCGTCGGCGCCGGGCCGACGCGGCGGCGGCCGGTCGCGGTGTCGACGGTGATCGCCTGCGCCAGCCGCGGCAGCACGACCACGCGCTCGCGGTCGTCGTCGAACGTGTCGACCGTGAGGCCGCTGGTATGCTTGCGGACGATCGCGCGCTCGGCGGTCCAGACGTGGGCGTTGCCGCCGTAGGTGTCGAAGTCGCGGCCGGTCACCAGATCGATGCACGAGCCGATCAGGCACACCACGCGGTTGCCGAGCCAGAGGTGCGTCTGGATCGTCGCGGTCGTCCACGCGCCGAAGTGGCCGCGCACCGCGCGGTCGAGGCCAGGACCGACGACGCGATTGGGGCCCTGGTTGCACATCACCAGCGCGCGGGGCGGATCGGCGAGGGCGGCGACGACGTTGGGGACGCAGGAGGCCTCGACCACGACGACGCCGTCGAGCGTGACCTCGCCCTCGGCGGAGATGCCGAGCTCGGGGCCGACTCGATCGACCGCCTCGGCGCCGGGATCGAGATCGATCGTGGTGCGCTCGCCCTGGTTGTAGGCGTAGTCGCGCTGGGTCATGAGCTCGCAGCTGTCCTCGATGAGCTCGCTCGGCAGCCCGCCGTTCGCGATCAGCGTCCACCGCTTCGACTGCGACCAGATCGCGCCGACCTGGCCGCCGGTCGACACCACGCGCGGCGGCACGCCGGGATCGCGGACGATCAGGTTGGCGCCGTCGGAGTGGACGATGCGGCGGCTCGCGGCGTCGACCGACGCGATCGCGCGCGGGCCGAGCACGCGGCGGGTCCGCGCGACCACGTCGAGGTGCACCAGCTCGCCGCCGATCACCACCACCAGATCGTGATCGCTGGTCGCGACCACGCGATCGACGACGACGCCCGGGCCGGCGCCGATCACCGCCCGCAGGCGATCGCGATCGCCGTCGGGCTGACACCCGAGCACCCAGCCCCCGTCGCTGGCGGCGGCGATGAACCGCAGCGGCCCGGCCACGCCGAT
>JAYTAJ010000416.1:0-4171 GCA_043737575.1 Myxococcales bacterium
CGCGCGTTGGTGCTGGCCGACGCGCCGGTCATCGACGCCGCGCAGCTCTAGGAGCTGGCCGGCCTGGCCCCGGCGGCGGCGCCCGTCGGCGGCGACCTCTCGATCAAGAAGGCGACCCGCGCGCTCGAGGTCGACCTCATCCGCCGCGCGCTCGCGGCGACCGGCGGCAATCGGACCGTCGCCGCGCGCCTCCTCGAGATCAGCCATCGGGCCCTGCTCTACAAGATCAAGGAGTACGGCTTGGGCCGTGCGCCTTCGTCGTCAGATACAAACAACTGAGATCGTTCACGATCTACGAGGGCGCGGTCAAAAATTTGCGCGCCTGTCCGACCTCGACCTACCATGTAGGCAAGAGTGGCATCAGGTAGGCACACACAACTTCCCCCGGGAACTTCATGGCCAAGAACTGCATAGGACTCGACATCGGCTCGAGCGCCATCAAGGCGGTTCAGCTCAAGAAGACCCGCAGCGGCTACGCGCTCACGGCCTTCGGGATGCAACCGCTGGTGCCGCAGACGATCGTCGATGGCGCGATCATGGATCAGGCGGCGGTGGTCGAGGCGATCCGCGCGCTGTGGAGCCGCCTGCGCCTGCGCCAGAAAGAGGTCGCGATCGCGATCGCCGGCCACTCCGTCATCATCAAGAAGATCGCGGTGCCCGCGACCCGCGCCGACGCGCTCGGGGCGCAGATCCGGCAGGAGGCCGAGCACCACAGTCCGTTCGCCAAGGACGACGTCGAGATCGACTTCCACATCGTGACGCCGCAGAACGCGATGGGCCAGACCGAGCTGCTCCTGGTCGCGGCCAAGCGCGAGACCGTCGCCGACTACGTGCAGGTGGTGCGCGACGCGGCGCTGGTGCCGCACGTGGTCGACGTCGCCGCGTTCGCCAGCCAGAACGGCTTCGAGCTCAACTACGCGCTCGATCCGCGCGAGACCGCGGTCGTCATCACGATCGGCGCCGCGATCTCGAACATCAACATCGTGCGCGGCGGCGCCAGCCTGTTCACGCGCGACGTGACGATCGGCGGCAACGCGTTCACCGAGGAGATCCAGAAGCAGCTCGGGGTCTCGGCCGATGAGGCGGAAGCCTACAAGGTCGGCGGCGCCTACGACGAGAACGGCGTTGTGCCGCAAGAGGTCGAGCGCATCATCGAGGGCGTCGCCGAGGTGATCGCGGGCGAGTTCCAGCGCTCGCTCGACTTCTTCATGGCGACCTCGGCCGACGCCAACGTCACCCGGGTCTGCCTGGCCGGCGGCACCGCGAAGGTCGCGGCGCTGCACCGCGCGATCGAGCGCCGCAGCCGACTCTCGGTCGAGGTGATCGACAGCTGGAAGCGGGTCGAGATCGATCCCGGGCTCGATCGGGGTTACCTCGCCGCCCACGCCCCCGAGGCGCTGGTCGGCCTCGGCCTGGCGCTGCGTTCGCCGGCGGACAAGTGAGGGCCGCACCATGATCAAGATCAACCTCCTCCCGCAGCGCAAGCCGAAGAAGCAGCAAGAGCCCGGTCAGCTCGAGGCGCTGATCGCGCTGGTGGGCATGGCCGCGGCGGGCGCGCTGGTGTTCGTGCTGGTGCAGCGCCCGGCCAGCGCCGAGCGCGCGCGCCTGGACGCCGAGGTCGGCGAGCTGCAGGACAAGAACCAGAAGGCGGCCGGGAAGGTCGCCGATCTGCCCGCGCTGCAGGCGGCGGTCGACGCCGAGACCAAGCGCGCCGAGTCGATCGTCCGCCTGGTCGGCACGACGGTCTTGCCCGACAACGTGCTGCACGAGCTGTCGCGCATCCTCACGCTCGAGGGCCCGACGATGTCGGACGCGATGAGCAAGCTCACCAGCGACGGCAACGGCGGTGATCCCAACAAGCGGTTCTCCCAGACCTGGGACCCGAAGCACGTCTGGATCACCAGCTTCTCGACCAAGGGCGACGTGTTCACGCTCGAGGGCGGCGCCCAGGCCGAGTCCGACGTCCCGCAGCTCGCCAAGCGGATGGCGGCGTCGGTGTACTTCCAGGAGGTGACGTCGCCGCTGTCGGTGCGCGTCGAGCCGACCCTGCAGGCCCAGAGCGGGACCGCGGTCGCGTACTACAAGTTCACGGTGAGCGGAAAGGTCGTGTACTGATGGCCGGCGCGCTCGCAGATTTCTCGCGGCGTCCGCCCGCGGTCCGGGTGGCGGTCTACGTCGCCATCGCCGTGGTGCTCGGGCTGCTCTACTACCAGGTGATGCTCGGGCCGGTCCGCAAGGGCGTGACCAAGGCGGTGCAGGATCGCGACGACGCGATCGCCGAGGCCAGCGCGCTCAACACCAAG
Source organism: Myxococcales bacterium (assembly GCA_043737575.1). Lineage (GTDB taxonomy): Bacteria > Myxococcota_A > Polyangia > Haliangiales > Haliangiaceae > UBA2376. Next base: position 2,304 of record JAYTAJ010000416.1, read on the forward strand.
AAGAAGAAGCGCGAGGACCTGCTCCAGACCCAGGAGGAGCTGCGCGACAAGATCGAGCAGAACCAGAAGGCGCTGCCGACCGACGCCGAGATGCCGGCGTTCTTCGACATGCTGGCCCGCAAGTTCAACGAGGCCGGCGTGCAGGTGAACCGCCGCGAGATCAAGAAGGAGGTCTCGGTCGAGGACTTCGTCAAGGCGCCGGTCGAGGTCGAGATCACGGGCAGCTACTACCAGATCATGCAGTTCTTCGCGTCGCTGCGGCCGCGCGTCGACGACGTCGCGACCGACGAGACCTCGCCCGGCGTCGCCGCGGCCGACAAGGATCGCATCGTCACCGTCGAGAACCTCACGGTCTACGACCCGCGGGTGCTGAACAACCAGCTGATCATGACGGCGAAGTTCACGGCGTCGACGTTCCGCACCGTGCCGGTCGCGACGCCGCCTGCCGCGGCCCCGCCGCCCGCCGCCGCGAAGCCGCCGACGGCCACGCCGAAGGGCGCGGCGAAGCCGACGCCTGGCCCCGCGACCCCGGCGCCGCCGCTGACGCCGACCGAGGCCAAGCGCGCCACCGAGGACGCCTACGACAAGGCCGATCAGCGCGCCCGCGAGGCCGCGGGCGCCGACGGCGAGCCGCTCCTGCCTGACGATCCGCCCGCGGCGCCGGCCAAGGGCTCGGGCCTCGATCGCATCCAGGGAGGCACCTGATGTCGAGCCATCCGACGATCCTCGCGACGCTGACGCTCGCGCTCACCGGGCTCGCCGCTTGTGGCGAGGACGAGCCGCCGCCGCCGCCGAAGAAGGCGCGGCCGGCCGCCGCCGCCGCCGCGGCTGGTCGCGGTGCGGCGACCCCGACCGAGAAGCTGGTCTCGTACAAGAAGGTCGAGGACATCGTCACCGCCGACGAGGCCAAGAGCATTCGCCACCAGTGGAAGCCCAACGACTTCGTCCAGGATCCCAGCGGCACGTCGAACCGCGATCCGTTCCGCAGCTACATCATCGCCCAGGTCAGCGTGAACCCGCAGGGCGGCACCGACGACAACAGCACCACCAAGACCGAGAAGTGCGCGAACAAGAAGATCGCGGCGTCGGGCTACTCGACCCACGAGCTGCGCCTGATCGGCGTGGTGTCGCGCGGCACGATCCGCTACGCGACCTTCGCCGACACTGCCAACGTCGGCTGGGTGGTGCAGCGCGGCGAGTGCATCGGCAGCGAGCGCGCGCGGGTGAAGATCATCGGTGAGGCGTTCGTGACGCTCGAGTATCCGGGCGCGGCCGCGACCACCGCCGATCCGGCGCCGCGCAGCGACGAGCGCGAGTACCAGCTGTACCCGAAAGAGATCTCGACCGAGAGCACCGACGACAGCGACGAGCCGACCATCCGTCGGCGGCCGCGGCCGATCGACATCACCCCGATGCCTCCGGAGGGCGCCGCGACGACGCCGAGCCCGGGCGGACCTGCCAACCAGTAGCGCCAAAAATTTGTGATCCCCGCAAGCGCGGGGCGACAATTCAATCCCAAGGCACCGAGCGATCGGTGCATGCCTCGCCATCACGCTCTGCCACGCTCGCTGTCAGCGAGCGTCTCGCCCGAGATCTGCCTCGAGTTTCGTACCGCGGGGACTGTCCCCGAGGAGTGGCCATGTTCGATCGAAAGCTGCATATCTGGATCATCGCGTTGGTCGGGCTCGCCGTCCTGGGGCGCGCGCCGTCGGCAACCGCGGGGCCCAAGAACCAGATCGGCGCGGTCGCGATCGACTCCGAGCGCGGCGTCACGACGATCCGGGTGCGGGGCAGCGACACACCGACGTTCACGGTCTACAAGCTCGAGCGACCGACCCGCGTGGTGGTCGACGTCGCCCAGGCCGGCC
>JAYTAJ010000417.1:0-1756 GCA_043737575.1 Myxococcales bacterium
CGGCGCGGTGGTGTCGGCGACGCACCGCGACTGGATCGCGGTCGCCGGCGGCGCGGTCGCGATCGCGATGGCGTTGATCGCGCTGTTCGTGGTGCGGACGGCGCGGACCCAGCGCGGGCTGCGGATCGCCGCGGCGGTGGCGCTGATCGCGCTCGGCGGGTTTCAGGTCGCGCGCGGGGTCGGCGTGATCGGCGGCCCGAAGGTCGCGCGTCCGGACGCGTCGGTCATGACCGATCCGCCGCCGCCGCCGAGCGATCCGCGCGCGGCCGCGTGCGCGAAGGACGACGCCGCGGCGTGCGGCGCGCTGGCGCTGGCGCTGCACCAGGGCGACGGCCTGGCGAAGGACGAGGCGCGGGCGCGGACGCTGCTCGACAAGGCGTGCGTGCTGAAGGACGGCACCGCGTGCAAGAACCTCGGCGTCATCCACGCCGAGGGCGTCGGCGTGCCGGCCGATCCGCGGCGCGCCGCCGAGTACCTGACCAAGGGCTGCGACCTCGCGAACTACGACGGCTGCGTCGGGCTCGGCGGACTGCACGAGGAGGGCCGCGGCGTGACGCGCGATCTCACGCGCGCGGTCGAGCTGTACCGAAAGGCGTGCGACGCCGGCTACGCCAAGGGCTGCGCCAACCTCGGGCTGATGTACGAGCGCGGCCGCGGCATCGCGATCGACGTCGTCCGCGCTCGCGAGCTGTACGCGATCGCGTGCGACCAGCGCTACCTGCTCGCCTGCACCAACGCCGCGGGCCTCGAGGCGGATCCGATCAAGGCGCTGGCGCTGCTCCGCCGCGCGTGCGACGGCAAGCTCGGCCGCGCCTGCTCGAACCTCGGCCTGCGCCACAAGCGCGGCGACGGCACGCCGGTCGATCTGGCGAAGGCGGTCGAGCTGTTCGACGCGGCGTGCGCCATGGGCGACGCCAGCGGCTGCAACCGGCTGGGCTTCGCTCACGAGGAGGGCAAGGGCGTCGCGAAGGATCTCGCGCGCGCGGCGACGTTGTACCGCCAGGCCTGCGATCAGCGCGAGGCGGTCGCGTGCTCCAACCTCGGCGATCTGCAGGGCGGCGAGGCCAAGCACCCGGAGCTGTATCAGCAGGCGTGCGACCTCGGCGAGGCCAGCGTGTGCGTCAACCTCGGGATGACGTACCTGGTCGGCAAGGTGCAGCCGAAGGACGTCGCGCGCGCGGTCGCGCTGTTCGTGCGCGGGTGTGAGCTCGACGACGCGATCGGCTGTCGCAACGCCGGGCTGTTGCACGCGCGCGGCGACGGCGTCGGCCAGGACGTCAACCGCGCCAAGGACCTGCTCGCGCGCGGCTGCGAGCTGGGCGACGCCGAGTCCTGCCGCCTGGTGGAGTGACTACTTCGCGTCGAGGTCGCGGCCGAACAGCCACCGCGGCGCGGTCGTCACCGCCTTGCCGATCGGGTTGATGATCTTGAGATCGGAGCCGCCCGCGAACGCGTACGAGCCGACCGCGTAGTAGCCGTACACGGTGAGGCCGAACGGCTCGCTGCCGGCGACGGTGTGCTGGCCTTCGACGATCTTGCACGTCACCTGCTCGTAGTTGACGCCGACCACGACGCCGATCGGTGCGACCGTGCAGTTGGCGAACTCGCCGAGCGGCCGACCGTCGACGGTGAACGAGCCGCTCACCGGCTTGGCGAGGACGAAGTAGTTGTCGCGGAACGTCGACGGCACCAGGAACACGTAGTCCTTGCGGTGCTGCTCGGCGGCCGGGAAGATCACCAGCGACGGATCGCCGAT
>JAYTAJ010000418.1:0-4169 GCA_043737575.1 Myxococcales bacterium
GGTGCGCTGCACCTCCGGCACCGACAGGATCACGTCGTTGGTCTGCTGCAGGAGCACGCGGATGATCTCGCCGAACCCCAGGGTCACGATCGCGAGGTAGTCGCCGCGCAGGCGCAGGCTGGGCAGGCCGACCACCCAGCCGGCCAGCGCCGCCACCACGCCGCCGGCCAGGCACGCGCCGAACAGGAGCAGCTCGCCGGGCCCGAGGAAGCCGCCGTAGATCGCCTTGGTCCCGAACAGCTTGATCGATCCGTAGTAGACGATGCCGGCCGCGGTGTAGCCGCCGATCGCCATGAACCCGGCGTGGCCGAGCGAGAACTGCCCGGTGAAGCCGTTCACGATCCCGAGCGACACGCCGAGCACGATCGCGATGCCGATGTCGACCAGCATCTTGCCGTAGAAGTCGTTGATCGACGTCGTCACGACCGTCTGCATCAGGTACGCGAGCACCAGCCCGACCAGGAGCGGTGACGCCGAGCGCGCGGTCGCGCCGGCCAGGCCCGGAGTCGAACGCGCCGTCATCAGACCTTCTCCGCCGTCGCCTTGCCGAGGAGCCCGGCCGGCAAGACGAGGAGCACGACGATCAGCACGCCGAAGACGTAAACGTTCTGCATCTGCGGCGACTGGTACGCGCCGGCGAACATCTCGATCGCCGCGATCAGGAACGCGCCGGCCACCGCGCCGCGCACGTTGCCGATGCCGCCGACCACCGCGGCGACGAACGCCTTGAGCCCCAGCAGCACCCACACCGCGTCGGCGGTCTGGTTGAGCTGGCGATACTTGAGGCCGTAGAGCACGCCGCCCGCCGCCGCCAGCGCCGAGCCGATCATGAACGTGATCGACACGACGCGATCGACCGGGATGCCCATGAGCGACGCGGTCTGCTCGTTCCACGACACCGCGCGCATCGCCTGGCCCAGCTTGGTGCGGAACACCAGCCACTGCAGCGCCACCAAGAGGAACGCCGCCAGAAGCACCAGCACGACCTCGGCGGTCGGCACCTTCACGCCCGCCAGCGTGAACAGCGCGTCGTCGGACAAGAGGCGCGGCATGCGCTGCGGCTGCGTGCCGAACAGGTAGTCGAGTTGCCCCGCGTTCTGCATCAGGAGCGACACGCCGATCGCCGTGATCAGCACGTTCAGGCGCGGCGCGCGGCGCAGCGGTCGGTACGCCAGGCGCTCGACGGTGAAGCCGAGCAGCGCGCTCGCGCCCATCGCCAGCGCCAGCACCACCGGCATCGCGAACACCGGCGATCCGGTGCCGGCCCAGCCGAGCGCGCCCGCGATCACGAACGCGATCCACGCGCCGAACGTCACGACGTCCGAGTGCGCGAAGTTGATGAAGCGCAGGATCCCGTAGACCAGGGTGTAGCCCAGCGCGATCAGCGCATAGAGGCTCCCCAGGGTCAGGGTCTGGACGCAGACCTGGACGAACTTTTCCATACTCTAGGAGGGCTGTCGCCAGCCCTCCCCCGTCGGGGTCATGCCCCCGATGGGGCCCCCACCAAGACGCGAGAGCGTGCTTCGCGGCGTCATCAGTTTGCAGCGTAGCGCTTCACGGGCGGGCGCTTGCCGTGGTCGATCTTGACGATGACGGCCGACTTCGAGGCGTCGCGGTTGCCGTCGATCGTGATCTCGCCGGTCACGCCCGGGAACGCCTTGGTCGCCGCGATCGACGCCGCGAGATCCTTGCCGCCGAGCGACGGCGCGCGATCGATCGCCGCGAACAACAGGTTGGCGGCGTCGTAGCCGAGGGCGGCGAGGCCGTCGGGCGCGGCGCCGTGCTTGGCGCGGTAGCGCTCGACGAACGCCTTGACCTCGGGCCGCTCCTCCTCGGGCGAGTAGTGGTTCGAGTAGTAGCTGCCCTGGACCGCGTCGCCGCCGATCTCCTCGAGCTTGTCGGAGTCCCAGCCGTCGCCGCCGAGGAACGGCACCGTGATGCCGAGCTTGCGGGCCTGGCTGATGATGTTCGCGGCCTCGGTGTAGTAGCCGGGCAGGAAGATCGCCTGCGGCCCGGCCTGCTTGATCGACGACAGCTGCGCCGACACGTCGGGGTTGGCGGAGTCGTACGCCTGCTTGGTGGCGACGGTGCCGCCGCCCGCCTTCAGCGCCTTCTCGAAGAACTCGGCGAGCCCCTTCGAGTACGGCTGGCCTTGATCGTAGAGGATGGCGACCTTCGGCGTCTTCAGCTCCTCGACCGCGAACTTGGCGGCGACCTGGCCCTGGAACTCGTCGAGGAAGCAGACCCGGAACACCATGTCGCCGATCTGGGTGACCGCGGGGTTGGTCGACGACGGCGAGATCATCGGCACGCCGTACTGCTGCGCGACCTGCCCGCCCGCCATCGACAGGCCCGACGCGACCTCGCCGAGGATCGCGACGACCTTGTCCTGGGTGATGAGGCGGGTCACGACGGTGCCGGCCTCCTGCGGCTGCCCGCGATCGTCGTGGGTCTTCAGCTCGATCTTGCGGCCCTTGATCGTGCCGGCGTCGATCGCGGCGTTGCGCTCGGCCATCGCGAGGCGGATGCCGTTGTCGGTCGACTGCCCGAACGTCGCCTGGGCGCCGGTCATCGAGGCGAAGTGACCGACGAGGATCGGCCCGGTCTGCGGCACCGAGCCGCCGGTGCCGCTGCTCGATCCCGACTGGTTGTTACCGCCGGTCTGGTTGCGCTTCTGCTCGCAGCCCGCGAGCGCAAGCGCGGCGACGAGCCCAGTGATCGCGATGCGCGAGATTCGGCAACCGGTGGGATTCATGGACCGTTCTCCTCGAGTAGAGCGATGCGATAGCGTGACGAGGCGGCCCACGTCAACCCCGCGGCGACGCCGTCGGTGCCGGGCCCCGGTGCCGTAGACCCGACTCGGGCACCGTGGTACCCCCTCGCGGGCGCGCCCATCGGCGCGGGTGCCGCCTTCATGAGTATCACCGAGAAACGCGCCGGCACCGCGGCGCCGAATCACGGCCACGGCCACCAGCCGAAGACGCGCAAGGAGCTGGCGATGGTCTCGCTCGGCGCCCTCGGCGTCGTCTACGGCGACATCGGCACCTCGCCGCTCTACGCGATGAAGGAGTGCCTGGTCGGCACCCACGGCGCGCCGCCGACCCACGACAACGTCTTCGGCGTGATGTCGCTGGTGTTCTGGGCGCTGACCTTGATCATCTGCATCAAGTACCTGACGTTCGTCCTGCGCGCCGACAACAAGGGCGAGGGCGGCATCCAGGCGCTCGCCGCGCTGGTCGCGGGCAGCGGTGGTCGCCCCAACCACAAGCTCGCGATCCCGATCCTGATGGCGCTGTTCGGCACCGGCCTCCTCTACGGCGAGGGCGTGCTCACGCCCGCCATCTCGGTGCTGTCGGCGATCGAGGGCCTGAAGGTCGCGACCACGAAGCTCGAGTACCTCGTCATCCCGATCACCGTCGCGATCCTGGTCGGGCTGTTCATGGTGCAGCGCTTCGGCACCCACCGCATCGGCACCGTCTTCGGCTGGATCATGCTCCTGTGGTTCGTCTCGATCGGCGTCGCCGGCGTCTCGTGGATCGTGCAGGCGCCCGAGGTGCTGCAGGCCGTGAACCCGTTCTACGCCGTGAAGTTCCTCGCCCACAACGGCGGCCACGGCTTCCTCCTGCTCGGCTCCGTCGTCCTCGTCATCACCGGCGGCGAGGCGCTCTACGCCGACATGGGCCACTTCGGCCGGGTGCCCATCCGCATCGCCTGGTACAGCGTCGTCTTCCCAGGCCTGCTCCTCAACTACTTCGGCCAGGGCGCGCTGTTCATCACGTCACCCCAGGGCTCCATCACCAACCCGTTCTTCCAGATGGTCGACGGGCCGCTGCTCTATCCGATGGTGGTCCTCGCCACGATGGCCGCGATCATCGCGTCGCAGGCGCTCATCTCCGGCGCGTTCTCGCTCACCCACCAGGCGGTGCAGCTCGGCTACGTCCCGCGCGTGACCATCATCCACACCTCCGAGAAGGCCGAGGGCCAGATCTACATCCCCGAGGTGAACTACCTGATCATGGTCTGCTGCATCGCCGTCGTGCTCGCCTTCGGCTCGAGCACCAAGCTGGCCGGCGCCTACGGCGTCGCCGTCACCGGCACCATGGCGATCACCTCGATCCTGTACTTCCTCGTCCGCAAGAACCTGTGGAAGCTGCCGCTGTGGCCCAGCG
>JAYTAJ010000419.1:0-9567 GCA_043737575.1 Myxococcales bacterium
GCGCACACCGCGCGGGCGCCGCGCAGCGCGATCCAGAAGTCGGCCTCGGCGACGGCGCGGCCCGACCGCGCGTCGACGATCGCGTAGGGCAAGGCCGCCGCCTCGACGCCACGGACCTCGGGCGCGGGCTCGGCGGCCGCGGGGTGGCTCGGCGTCACGGGCGCGGTCGAGCCACCGCGGTACTGGCCGCCGCACGCGCCAAGCAACCCGATCACGGCGACGATTGTCCTCACGGTCGGCGACTGTACCATCGCCTCCGACGTGCCAGAGTAGGGCCCGACGTGCTGCCCGCCCTGACGTTGCCGTATCGCACTGCGCACCTGGCCGGCATCGGCGGACGCATCCGAGTCACCGACGACGACTTCACGGTCGACGAGGTGCCCGCCTACCCCGCGACCGGCGAGGGCGATCACGTCTTCGTCCAGATCGAGAAGCGCGGGCTCACCACGCCGCAGGCCGCGACCCTCGTCGCGCGCGCCGCGGGGGTGCCGGTCCGCGACGTCGGCTGGGCCGGCATGAAAGATCGCCACGCGGTGACGCGGCAGTGGCTGTCGTTGCCGCCGCCGGCGCGGCCCGAGTCGATCCAGGGCTTCGTCGGCGACGGCGTCACCGTCCTCGCCGCGGTCCGCCACCGCCACAAGCTCCGCACCGGTCACCTCGACGGCAATCGCTTCGCGCTGGTGGTGCGCGAGGTCGGCGACGCCGACGCCGCCGCCGCCGCGGCGACCGCGATCCTCGACGTGCTCGCGCCCGCGGCGCCCAACTGGTACGGCGAGCAGCGGTTCGGCGCGCGCGGCGACAACGCCAGCACCGGCCTCGCGATCATCCAGCAGGGCGGCAAGGGCGGCGGCGCGCCGCGGCAGAAGCGGCTGCTGGTGTCGGCGTTCCAGTCGTACCTGTTCAACCAGTGGCTGATCGAGCGCCTCGCCGACCAGCTCTACGCGACCGTGCTCGGCGGCGACGTGCTGCAGAAGCGCGCGTCGGGCGGCATGTTCACCTCGATCGAGCCCGAGCTCGATCAGGCGCGACTCTCGAGCGGCGAGCTGGTGATCACCGGGCCGATGTTCGGCGCCGCGATGCGATCGCCGCCCGACGGCAGCCCGGCCCACGTCCGCGAGGCCCGCCTGCTCGACGCGCTCGCGCTCGGCCCCGCCGACTTCGCGCCGCTCGGCGGGCTGGCCTCGGGGACGCGGCGCCAGGCGGCGATCACCGTCGGCGAGCCGATCGTCGAGCCGCTGGCCCCCGACGCGATCCGGATCACATTCACCTTGCCGGCCGGCGCGTATGCGACCGCGATCCTGCGCGAGGTGCAGAAAACTGCCGATGATGGCAAACCCACCGAGGATGAGTAGCGCGCCATGAACCTGACCCAGTCGTTCGTCGATTTCGCCCTGCTCGGTGCCGAGTGGGTGATGTGGCTCCTGATCGTCCTGTCGGTGGTGTCGATCGCGATCATGGTCGATCGCGCGCTGTGGTTCCGCGGCCGCGATGGCGATCTCGCCGCGGCGCGCGCCGAGCTGGCCCGCGCCGCCGACGACGAGACCCGCGCCGCGCTCGCCAAGCGCTGGCGCGGCTCGACGATGATCCCGCTGCAGGTCGCGGCGGTCGGCCTCGAGGCCGTGCCCGGTGGGCCCGACGCCGCCGCCGAGGCGATGCACGGCGAGCGGACCCGGTGGCGGCGCGACGCCGACAAGAACCTGATCGTCCTCGGCACTCTCGGCAACAACGTCCCCTTCGTCGGCCTGTTCGGCACCGTGCTCGGCGTCATCAAGGCCTTCGACGATCTCAAGGAGTCGGGCGCGGGCAGCGAGAACCTGGTGATGGCCGGCATCGCCGAGGCGCTGACCGCCACCGCGATCGGGCTCCTGGTCGCGATCCCCGCGGTCGTCGCGTTCAACTACTTCGGCCGCAAGCTGCGCGTCGTGATGGGCGGCGCGGACGAGATGGCCCACGCCGTCCTCGCCAGCGCCTACACCAGCCAGCACCAAGGCAAGCGCTGATGGCGGGCTCGCCGCTCTATCAGGACGACGACGTCCCGGCGATCACCGAGATCAACGTCACCCCGTTCGTCGACGTCGCGCTGGTGCTGCTGGTGATCTTCATGGTCACCGCGCGCCTGATCGTCGCCCGCGGCGTCGAGGTCGAGAAGCCGAAGTCGTCGGTCGGCGTCGACCTGCCGGGCACCGTGGTCATCACCGTCGATCAGCGCGGCCTGGTCCACATCAAGGGCGAGCCGTTTCCCGATCGAGCGCAGGCCAAGGCCAGGCTCACCGAGCTCGCCAAGCAAGATCCCAACGCCAAGGCGATCATCGTCGGCGACACCAAGGCCGCGTACGGCGCGATCTTCGGCGCCATCGAGCTGGCCAAGACCGCGGGCATCGAGAGCATCGCGCTCGCCGACGATCCGCTCGACGCGCCGGCCCCGATCACCCCAGGACCGCCGCGCTGATCGTCGGATGCTGTCGACGCTGCAACTGACCGTCGCCGCGACCGTCGCGATCCACCTGATCGTCGCGGTGGTGGTCGACGCGGTCGGCGTGGTGAACCAGGAGGCGCCGCGGCCGCCGCCGCTCAGGATCTCGACGATCGATCTCGACACCCGCACCCTCGCTCCGCCGCCGCGGCCCGCGATCGTCGAGCCGAAGATGGTCGAGCCGAAGATGGTCGAGCCGATCACCACGCCGGTCGCGGCGGTCAAGCAGGAGCTGACCCAGCGCCGCACCAAGCAGGCGGCCCGGACCACCCAGACCGAGGTGCCACCCGCGACCACGAAGCCGACACCGCCATCGACCGACACCCGGCCGGGGGGAGGTGAGCAACTCTACCGCCTTCCCGACAATGGCACCGATGGCGCCGGCCCCAAGATGGCAGTCGGGTCGCGGCCGACCGGGCCCACCGGGTCAGGCGGATCCGGAGGTGGCAGCGGCGGCGGGGCCGGAGGCGGCGCCGGTTCGGGCTCGGCGACCGCCAAGCCGCTGTCGGTCGCGGCGATCAAGACCAAGGCGCGACCCAAGGGAAACTACGACTACTTCGACGCGGGCAAGAGCTACCCGCCCGCGGCGCGCCAGCTCGGCATCGAGGGCGTCATCAAGGCCAAGCTGATCGTCGACGAGCAGGGCCAGGTCACCAAGGTGACGCTCCTGCGCAAGCTCGGCCACGGCCTCGACGAGCTGGCCCTGGCCCGCGGCAAGGCGCTCGAGTTCGATCCGGCCCGCGACGCCGACGACCGCGCGGTGACGTCGATCGTGATCTGGGAGTTCACCTTCACGCTGCCTCGCTAACGAGGTCTTTCGGTTCCGCGGCCGCCGGGGCTACAATGGGCGGTGATGAGATTTCGGGGGCTCCTGGCAAGCGTGATGATGGGTGTGGCGGTGGGCGCGCTCGCGCCGAGCAGCGCGCGGGCGCAGGAGGCGCCGCCGTTCGATCCCGCGATCGACGTCCAGCTGTTCGACTACGCGATCGGCCCGAAGACCTTCTTCGCGGTCAACGACGCGTCGATCATGGCGCCGAAGCAGATCACCTTCGACGCGATGGTGACGTTCCTGTCCAATCCGTTCACCGTCTACGACGTCAGCGACGACGAAGAGATCGAGGACACGCGCACGCAGGTCGTGAAGCAGGTGCTCGCGGGTGAGCTGTCGGCGGCGTACGGCCTGAACCAGCAGTTCCAGATCGGCGTCAGTCTCCCGGTCATCTTCTCGATGACGGGTGAGGGCCTGATGCCGGCGACCGGCACCCCCGATCCCGACGGCCTGAAGATCGCGGGCACGGGCGATCTGCGCGCCGAGGTGAAGATGCGCCTCTACCGCGAGGGCGCGATCGGCGTCGCCAGCACCGTCGGCATCACCGCGCCGACCAGCTTCGGCTCGGGTGGCGGCAAGTTCATCGGCGACGATCTGCCGTCGCTGCGCGGCCGCGGCATCCTGCAGTGGACCTCGCCCGACGGCCGCGCCTCAGTCGGCGCCAACCTCGGCCTGGTGTTCCGCAAGCCGCGCACGATCTACGCGAGCACGGTCGGCCAGCAGCTGACGTGGGGCCTCGCCGCGAGCTATCGCCCGACCGATCGCTTCGCGGTGATCGCCGAGGGCTTCGGCCGCACCGGCCTCGAGGGCCTCGATCTCGACGCCAGCCCGGCCGAGGTCGAGGGGGGCGTCCGGGTCCAGGCGACCCAGGCGATCGCGGTGGTCGCGGGCGGCGGCGCCGGCGTGGTGCGCGGCATCGGCTCGCCGGATCTGCGGGTCTTCGTCTCGGTCGGCTACGCGCCCGACACCCGCGACAGCGATGGTGACGGCGTCGCCAACAACCGCGACACCTGCCCGGCCGCGGCCGAGGATCGCGACGGCTTCGAGGACGGCAACGGCTGTCCCGACGACGACAACGACGCCGATCGCCGCGACGACGCCAACGACAAGTGCCCGGACCTCAGCGAGGACTTCGACGGCTTCGATGACGACGACGGCTGCCCCGAGCTCGACAACGACGGCGACGGCATCCCCGATCTCGCCGACAAGTGCGCCGACGATCGCGAGGACGCGCGCGAGCCGTTCGCCACCGACGGCTGCCCGTCCGACAAGCACGACGCCGACAGCGACGGCCTGATGGACGCGGTCGATCAGTGCCCGGCCGACACCGAGGACGCCGACAAGTTCGAGGACGGCGACGGCTGCCCCGACTTCGATCAGGACCAGGACGGGGTCGCCGACGAGGACGATGTGTGCCCGCTGTGCGCCGAGGACAAGGACGGAGTCGGCGACGCCGACGGCTGCCCCGAGACCGACGACGACGGCGACGGCGTCCTCGACGCCGCCGACACCTGCGCGACCGAGGCCGAGTCGATCAACGGCTTCGATGACTTCGATGGCTGCGCCGACGATGGCGGCGCGCTGCTGATCCAGCTGACCGACGATCGCGCGACCTTCGTGCGCGCGCCGACCTTCGATCGCAAGGGCCTCGATCGCGGCGGCGGCATCATCGTCGATCAGCTGGCGCTGACGATGCTGCAGCACCGCGAGCTGACCGCGTGGACGATCGCGATCGCGGCGAAGACCAAGGCCGAGGCCGATCGCCAGGGCGCCGCGATCCTCGCGCGCCTGGTCGATCGCGGCGTGCGCGAGGACGCGATCGCGGTGCTGACCGGCGTCGGCGCCCCCGCGATCGTCGCGCTGGTGAAGGAGCGCGTCGACGCCGCGCCCGGGCCGAGCTGTCCGGCCGGGACCGAGGTCCAGGAGCGGGCGATGCCGACGATCCCGCCGCCCGCGCCGGCGATGCCGGCGCCTGTCGCGCCCGCGGCGGCGCCCGTCTCCGCGAAGCCCGCGCCTGCGGCGATCACACCGACGCCCGTGGCCGTGGCCGCGCCCGCCGCCCCTGCCTCCGCGTCGACCGTGCCCGCGGCGTTCGCGTCGTTCGCCGCGGCGAACCCGATCGAGATCCGCGGCGATGGCTTCACGCCGACCCGCGGCTCGCGCAAGGTCCTCGACGATCTGGCCGCGCTGCTCCGCGCCAACCCCGACGTGATCGTCACGATCACCGTCGCGGATCCGAAAGGCGATCCGAGCCGCGCCGCCGACGGCCTGCGCAAGCACCTCGTCGGCAAGGGCGTCGCCCCCGATCAGATCGAGACCGAGGGCGATCTGGGCGGCACCAAGCAGGTCAGCCTCGGGTTCCGCGATCGCCGTGCCGCGGCCGCACCCACCGCGCCCGCGCCTGCGCCCGAAACGCCGTCGGGCGGGGCCGTCCGCGGCCTGCCCGCGCGTCACCGGTAGCGGGCGCTCAAGGCGCGCGGCCGAGCACGCGCGCGCCCGTGCTCGTCAGCTCGAGCACCTGGCGCGGTCCGCCATAGATCGTCGCGAGGCCGACGTCGATGCGCCAGATCTTGCCGTCGCACGCCGACGTGATGCCGCGATCCTGCACGGTGTGACCGACGACCATCCGCGCCACACCCAGCTCGGCGAGGGCGACGTCGAGCGTGTCGCACGCGACCGGATCGATCGCGAACGACCGATCCCACACCGCGCCCTCGTCGTCGTCGAGCGCGGTCGGCGGTGGCCCCGCGCCCACGAGCCAGCACCGCGCCGCGAGCAGGTCGGCGTCGAGGTCGGCGGCGCGGCCGGGCCGCAAGCCGCCATGGACGAACACGGTGTCGCCGACGATCGCGACGTAGTTCTGGCCGGCCATGATCTGCGCGTAGGGTCCGCCGGGCGTGAACGCGGCGAGCCGCGCCCGCACCGCCGCGGGCGCGCGGGTGAACCGATCGAGCGCCAGCCCGGGGACGTCGTCGAAGTCGCTCATGCCCGCCGCGGTCACGTAGCGCAGATCGCCCGCCGCGTTCATCAGCTCGTGGTTGCCGAGCAGCCACACGAACCGTCCGCCCGCCGCCCGCGCCTCGCCCTCGAGACGCTCGAACCAGTCGATGATCGCCTGCTCGTCGCCGCCGCGATCGAGGATATCCCCGGTCTGCACCACCCACAGCGCGCCGCCGATCCACGCGCCGTTCGCGTCGACCGCGCCCGCGAGCTGCATCGCGCCGCGCGCCGCCGCCAGATCGCCATGCACGTCGCCGATCGCGATCAATCGCGGCACCGCCGGAAACCGCCACTCCGCCCGCGCCAGCTGGCAGCCCGCCGTACCCGTTGCCGTATCCGTACCCGTACCCGTTGCCGTATCCGTACCCGTACCCGTGACCGTATCCGTTGCCGTACCCGTACCCGTTGCCGTCTCCGTTCGCCGCGGCGGATCCCGATGACACGCCACCATCGCCACCATCGCGCTCACCGCCGCCCGCGTCCTCACGGCGTGCTCGCATCGTTCGCCGCCATCACCACCACGACCGTCACGTTGTCGTCCCCGCCGCGCTGGTTCGCCAGATCCACCAGCTGCTGCGGCGCCCTCCGGAACCACGTCGTCGCCAGGATCCGCTCCAGCTCGTTCGCGTCCGCCAGGTGATTCGACAGCCCATCCGAGCACAGGATGAAACAGTCGCCCGCCTCCACCGCCACCGATCGCGTGTCGGTCTCGACCTCGCGCTCGAAGCCGACCGAGCGCGTGATCACGTGCCGGTACCGCGACGCCTTGGCCTCGGTCTCGGTCATCGTCCCGGTCCGCACCTGCTCGGCGATCCACGAGTGATCGTCGGTCAGCTGCCTCACGCTGCCGTCGCGCAGCAAATAGCACCGCGAGTCGCCGGCGTGGCACAGGTGCATGCGCCCGTCGACGAACAGCATCGCCGTCAAGGTCGTGCCCATGCCGCGCAGGTGCGGGCTGGCCAGCGCCGCGTCGAAGATCGCGTAGCTCGCGTGGCGCGCGGCGTCGCGGATCACGGCCACGCCCGGCTGCACCACGGTCTCGAGCAGCGGGCTGGTCGGCGTGTTGCCGCCCCACTGGTTCGCGTGATCGGCGTCGGTGTCGGCGCGCTCGGCCATGCGCTCGAGCGCCTCCTCGCGCCGCTCCTGCTCGATGATCTTCGCCGCGCCCGCCAGATCGGGACGCGCCTCGGCGATGCGCTGGTACAGCACCTGGAGCGCGAGGCGGCTGGCGTGCTCGCCGCCCTGGTGCCCGCCCATGCCGTCGGCGATCGCGAACAGCCCGACGTCCTCGGCGACGAGGTAGCTGTCCTCGTTGTGATCGCGCTTGCGACCGGTGTCGGTCTTCGCCCACGCCAGGAGCCGCATCTCTACGAGCTCGTGTACTCGGCCGACTTCTCGGTCAGGTTGTCGCCGTCGCAGCGGATCATCTTGCCCTTGCCGTCGAGCTTGGTCAGCAAGTTCACCGGCCGGGTCCAGACCTTGTACAGGCTGCGCATCGTGTCCTTGGCCTGCGCCAGATCGAGATCGACGCCGTCGTGGTGGTGGCGCAGCATCAGCTCCGACTTGTTGTCGTGGTTGCCGTCCTCGACGCTGATGAACGGCTGGCCGCGGTTGGTCAGCGACTTCAGGAGCTGATCCTTCACCTTCTTCCACTCGCGCGACTGGATCTCGTAGCTCGAGCTGCGATCGTTCCAGCCGAAGCTGTAGAACTTCTGCTCGACGCAGAACTCGAACGTGAAGAACTCGTCGAGGAACGTGATGTCGTTGTGGAGGCGGCGGACCTCGAAGATCTTGCGCTGGCCGAGCCCGAGCCGACGGTCCCAGTCGCGCTTGGTGTCGAGGCTGTCGCACTCGTCCCAGTCCTTGCCGAACTGGCCCTTGTTCCAGCGTTGCTCGATGTGGCGGAACAGCTCGACGCCGAGCTTGTACGGGTTCAAGCGCCCGGGCGCGGTCGCCAGCACGCCGGAGCAGGCGTCGGCGTAGTCGATGATCTCGGCGGCGTTGGCGGCGCGCTCGGTCATGATCTTCGAGTGCCAGTAGGTGGCCCAGCCCTCGTTCATGATCTTGGTCATGGCCTGGGGCGCGAAGTAGTAGGCCTCGTTGCGCACCACCTCGAGCACGTCGCGCTGCCAGGTGTCGATCGGCGCGTGCTGGATCAAGAACGCCAGGACGTCGCGGGCCGGCTCGTCGGGGAAGCGGCGCTTGGCCTTCTTCTTCTCGTCGTCCTTCTTCTTCTTCTGCGCCTCGAGGTACTCGGGCGGGTTGATGAACTTGTCCATGTACTGCTTGGCGCGCATCCGCGGCACGTCGTCGCCGGGCTCGTCGTCGTCGGGCTTGGCCGCGGCGGTCCGGTTGATGTACGGCGACATCGGATCGATCAGGTTCTCCAGGGACAGGCAGGTGTCGATGAAGTCCTCGACCACGTCCTGACCCTGACGCTCCATGTGGCGCCGGATCAGCGCCGCGTGGTTCGCCATCCCGTCGATCATCTTTCGGTTGGTCTTCGAGAAGTAGTAGTTGTGCTTGAAGAAGTCGACGTGGCCCGAGACGTGGGCCATCACCAGCTTCTGATCGACCAGCGAGTTGCCCTCGAGCAGATACGCGTACGAGGGGTCGGTGTTGATCACCATCTCGTAGATCTTCTGCAGGCCCCACTCGTAGCCCTTGGCGAGCTGCTCGTAGTCCATGCCGAAGCGCCAGTGCGGGTAGCGGGTCGGGAAGCCGCCGTAGGCCGCGACCTCGTTCATCGTCTTGTAGTCGAGGACCTCGTAGACGATCGGAAAGAAGTCGAGCCCGAAGCCGCGGGCGTGGGCCTCGATCTGCTCCTGCATCTCGCGCAGGTACGCGGGGAAGTGGCGGACGCTCATTTGCCCTTGCCGAGGAACTCTTTGATCGAGTCCATGATCGCGTCCTTGCCCTTGATCTCGCTGGTGACGACCCGCTCGTCCTCGGCGAAGTGCTCGCTCAGATCCTTGATGAACTGACCCGAGCCGTAGGGCGACTCGACCTGGCCGTACGCGAACAGGTTGCAGGCCGGCAGGATCTTCTGCTTCAACAGCTCGACGCAGGCGTGGGTGTCGTCGATCGACCAGTTGTCACCGTCGGAGAAGTGGAACGGATAGATGTTCCACAGCTCGGCCGGGTACTCGTCCTCGATGATCTTGGCGCACAGCTTGTACGCCGAGCTGATCATCGTGCCGCCCGACTCGCGGGTGCGGAAGAAGGTGTCGCGATCGACCTCCTTCGCCATCGCGTCGTGGATGAT
>JAYTAJ010000420.1:0-4167 GCA_043737575.1 Myxococcales bacterium
GCAGCGCACCTCGACGCGCATCCCGAGATCAAGTGGTGCTTCTTCGTGAGCCACGAGACCCGCATGGGCCTCGTGAACCCGCTGGTCGAGATCGGCCAGGCCTGCGCGGCGCGCGGCGTCGCGGTCGGCGCCGACATCATCTCGAGCGCGTTCGCGTACCCGGTCGACATCGAGGCGGCCCGCCTCGATCTGGCGGTGACGTCGTCGGCCAAGGCCGTGATGGCGGCGCCCGGCCTCGGCATCGTGTTCGTTCGCCTCGCGGCGCTGCCGATCCTCAAGGCGGCGAAGAGCAAGCGCAGTTCTTCGCCCTCGGATCCGCTGCGGGGCTTCGCCCCGACAAGTTACTACCTCGACGTCATCGCCGAGTGCGAACGCCAGCGCGCGGAGCACCAGCCGCGGTTCGCGCAGCCGGTCGCGCTCTACGCCGCGCTCCACGCCGCGTGCCGCCACATGCGCGAGATCGGGATCGACGCCCATATGGCGCGCATCCAGCGCCAGATGGACAAGGTCGCCGCGCACGTCGCGCGCTACGGCTGCAGGCCGCTCCTGCCGCGCGAGCACCTGTCGTGGATCGCGGTCAACTTCGAGTTGCCGCCCGGGCTGACCTACTCGGAGTTCGCACCGCGCATGCAGGCCGAGGGATACTTCCTCCTGTACGGCGTGCCGGGCAACGAGAGCCACTTCCAGGTCTCGACGATCGGCGACCTCAGCGACGGCGACGTCGACGGTCTCCTGCGCGCGTTCGACAACGTGTTTGGTCCTCTGGTGGGCGTGGTGGCCTCGGCTTCTTCCTCAGATTCCAAGCTCTTTCGCGGAGAGTCCCCGTGATCTCTCAACTCGGTCACCACGTCGGCAAGAACATCGTCTTTGGCTTCGATCACCACGGCCTGCCGGAGGTCGACGCCTATGTGCGCGCGATGTCCGATCACGGCGTGGTGATGTCGGCGGTGCACGGCGACCAGCCGCACTACCTGTCGTCGACGCAGCGGGTGTGCGAGCGCGTGCGCGGCCGCGCCGACGCGTGCGGCGTGCTCCTGTGCTCGACCGGCATGGGCGTCTCGATCGCGGCGAACAAGTTCAGCGGCATCTACGCCGCGCGCTGCCTCACGGTCGAGGACGCGCAGATGGCGCGCCAGATCAACAACTGCAACGTGCTGTGCATCGCGCTGCGCTCGAGCCTGGCGCTCAACGCCGAGATCATCGACGCGTTCATGACGACGGCCTACGAGGGCCGCAAGCTCGAGCAGCTCAGCCGCATCACGCTGCTGGAGCACGACCAGCTCCGGCACGACCTGGTCCCGGTGGAGACCCCGCGTGTCCGCGCTCGCGTCAAGTCCGTCTGACGGCACCAGCGGCGAAGCCCCGCTATCCAACGGTTCCAGCGGAGAGGCAGACGGCGCCAGCGGTAAGGCCGGATCCGCTGCGGACGCCGCCCGGCCGGCCGGCCGCGGCCGCCGTCCTGCCCGCATGTTCGGGATCAAGGACATCTTCACCACCATCAACGCGATGGGCGGTGTGGTGGCGATCTGCCTGTGCGTCGAGCACGAGCCGTTCTGGGCCGGCGTCTCGATGCTGCTCGGCTACCTGTGCGGCGACACGCTCGACGGCTGGGTCGCGCGCAAGCTCGGCACGTCGAACCAGTTCGGCGCCGAGTACGACACGATCGCCGATCACCTGTGCCACTGCATCGCGCCGGGCGCGATCGTCTTCACCGTCTATCGCGACGCCGACCTCGGCCTGGTGCCGTGGGCGCAGTTCGCGCTCGCGGTCGCGCTCGGCGGATCGATCATGGTCGCGGCGTCGATCCGCCACGCCCGCAACATCGTCCGGCCGATCTCGGTGAAGGGCGTGTGGGTCGGGTTGCCGCGCACCGTGCTCGGCTTCATCGCGGTCGCGTACGTCGACAGCCGGCTCGCGCCCTACGCGATCGGCGGCATGTGGCTCGGCGTCGTGCTCATCCCGCTCCTGTGCGTCGCGACCCTGACCTACTGGCCGTTCGCGAACCACCACGGCCTGCGCGCCCACTTCGGCTACGTGCGCGTGCTGATCGCGCTGACGTTCCTGTCGACGATCGGCGTGCTCGTGCTCTATCCCGAGTTCGTCTTCGACGTCTTCTTCTTCTGGATGTTCGGCTACGCGGCGGGATCGTGGATCGCCTTGACGCCAGACGAGCGCGCGCGGTATCGCGAGGCGGTGACAGCCGGACTCGCCGCCGCGGAAGCCAAGTCGTGAACCGCACCGCGCTGGTGCTGGCGCCGCCCGCGGGTGACAAGCGCTGGGTCACCGGGCTCGGCCTCGGCGAGCGCGGCCGTCGCGTCGCGATCCGCGCGGGGTTCACCGCCGATCGGATCGTGGTCGTGAGCTCGGCCGACGAGCTGCGCGCCGCGGCGGATCGGCTGACCGGACCGCTGGTGCTCGTGCGCGCGACCGATCAGGTGGTCGCGGTGCAGCTGATCGAGCCGCTGCGACTCGCCGACGCGGGCGACCGCCACGCGATCGATCCGGCCCGCGGTGGCGAGTACGGCGGCGCGCGGGTGGTCGACGACGGCGCGGCGCTGGTGGCGAAGTTGATCGCGGACTTTCAGCAGGGAGACATCCCCGGGACTGCGTCCACGGGGATGGCGATCGGCGAGCGCGCGCGCTTCCCGGCCGCGACCCCCGCCGAGGTCAAGGCCGCCAACGCCTGGCAGTGGGAGCTGGTGAACAAGGCGATGGACGCGCCGATCACGCGCTACTTCTATCGGCCGCTGGCGCGTCCGCTCACGCACCTGTTCCTGCGCACGCCGCTGTCGCCCAACGCGATCAGCGTCATCTCGATCGCGCTGTCGCTCGCGGGCTGCGCGATCGCCGCGTCGGCGTCGCCGACCTGGCACGTCATCGGCCTCGCGATCCTGGTCGCGGGCGGCATCACCGACTGCAACGACGGCGAGGTCGCGCGGCTGCGCCTGCAGATGTCGAAGGCCGGCGCCTGGCTCGACGCGATGGGCGACGACGCCGCGCGCCTCGCGCTGGTCGCGGGCATCGGCATCCACGTCTCGCACCTGCACCCCGACTGGCCGGTCATGGCGATCACCGCCGGCTCGCTGGCGATGACGGTGCTCGGCCTCGGCCTCATCTACTGGTACTGCATCTTCGTCATCAACTCGTCGAACAATCAGGACTACACGCGCGCGCTGCAGATCGGTCCGGGCGTGCGCGCCGCGGGCAAGCGCACCGTGTGGCAGGTCGCGAGCGACTGGGGCGCGCAGATCATCCGCCGCGACTTCATCGATCTCGGCGTGCTGGCGCTGGCGATCTTCCACGTCTCCGAGGTCAGCTTCGTGATGCTGTCGGTCGGCGCGATCGTGACGGTCGGCGTCGTGATCCCGACCCACCTGAAGATCGTGAAGGGCCTGCGCACCGGTCGCATCGTCCGCGTCCCGCGCTGACCTGCGCTCGCCGCGCGAGCCGCGCTAGCCTTCGTCGATGACGACACGCCTGCAGGTCGAGGTCTGGTCCGACATCGCGTGCCCGTGGTGCTACGTCGGCAAGCGGCGCCTGGAGGCCGCGCTCGCGACGTTCCCGCACGCCGCCGAGGTCGACGTGGTGTGGCGCGCCTTCGAGCTCGATCCGTCGGCGCCGAAGGTGCAGCCCGAGGCGGTGCCGTACGCCGAGCGGCTGGCGAAGAAGTACCGGTCGAGCCCGGCCCAGGCCCAGGTGATGATCGATCGCATGGTCGCGACCGCGGCCGAGGACGGCCTCGACCTGCGGTTCGATCGCATCCGGCCCGGCAACACCTTCGACGCCCACCGCTTGATCCACCTCGCCGCCGAGCGCGGCTTGCGCGACGCGATGAAGGAGCGCTGCTTGCGCGCGTACCTCACCGACGGCGAGGCGATCGGTGACGCCGCGGTGCTGCAGCGGCTCGGGGTCGAGCTTGGGCTCGACGCCGACGAGGTCGCGGCGTTGCTCGCGGGCGATCGCTTCGCCGCCGAGGTCCGCGCCGACGAGCGCGAGGCCGGCGAGCTCGGGATCTCGGCAGTGCCGTTCTTCGTGATCGACCGCCGCCTCGGCGTGTCGGGGGCGCAGCCGGCCGATCTGCTGCGCGGTGCCCTCGCGCAGGGCTGGTCCGAGCGCGCGGGCGCCGCTGCGCTGGTCGAGGGCGCGGCGTGCGGCCCCGACGGCTGC
>JAYTAJ010000421.1:0-1753 GCA_043737575.1 Myxococcales bacterium
CGGTCGTCGACGAACGGCACCAGCCGGCGCCAGAACGCGACCCGACAGCGATTGCGATGGACCGAGACCAGGATGCGGTAGAACCACGCCTTGAAGGCATCGTCGTCGCGCAGGTCGTCGAGCTTGTCGAGCGCGCGCATCAGCGCGGCCTGAAAGAGATCGTCGCCGTCGGCGCGCGAGCGGCACAGCCCGCGCGCGAACGCCAGGGCCGCGTCGTGGCGCGGGACGATCAGACGGTGGAAACGCTGGCGTCGGGGTTCCATGGATTCGCGCCAGAGACACCTGGACCCGGCGATCCGGTCGCAGCGGTCCGCAACAATCTCACAACCCGTCGCGATCATTGGACGCCGGATTATTTTTGCCGCCCTGTCGATCGGCGTCGCGCCGGTTCGACGTCCGGCACAAGGAGATACCGACAATGACCACGCCCACTGGAAAGTTCGTCTGGTTCGAGCTCGTGACCACCGCCCCCGCCAAGGCCGAGGCCTTCTACGGCGAGGTGCTCGGCTGGAAGACCTCGTCGATGTCGATGGGGACCGAGAGCTACACGCTGATCAACAACCGCGCCGCGCCGATCGGCGGGTTGATCGCCGCCGAGGGCAAGAGCCCGTCGCACTGGATCTCGTACGTCGCGGTCGACGACGTCGACGCCGCGCTCGCCCGCGTCACCAAGGCCGGCGGCACCGTCGCCAGCCCCGCCTTCGACGTGCCGACCATCGGTCGCATGGCCGAGATCGCCGATCCGCAGGGCGCGCGCCTGTTCGCCTATCGCGCCGCGCCTGGCGACCGCGCCGCGCCGACCGGCAGCGGCACCTTCTACTGGAACGAGCTGTGGACCTCCGATCCCGACGCCGCCGTGCGCTTCTACCAGGCCCTCGCCGGCTACGGCCACGAGCCGATGGACATGGGGCCCCACGGCACCTACCACGTGCTCAACCACGGCGAGGTCCCGCTGGCCGGCATCACCAAGGCGCCCGCCGACGCGCCGACCCGGTGGTTGCCCTACGTCGCCGTCGACGATTGCGACGCGACCGCCGACCGCGCCAAGCGCAACGGCGCCACCGTCCTCGCCGCGCCCGCCGACATCCCCACCATCGGCCGCTTCGCGATCCTGAAGGATCCGACCGGCGCCGCCTTCGCGATCATCAAGCCGACGCCGATGTGAGTCACGGCAACAGCACCAGCTTGCCGACGGTGCGGCCGGACTCGATGTCGGCGTGGGCCCGGGCGACATCGGCGAGCGGGTAGGTGACGACGGGCGGCGCGACGATGGCGCCGGACTCGAGCCAAGTGGTGATCTGTCCGAGACCCTCGTGCATGAGGTCGACGGGATCGAAGAGGTAGCTGAGGTTGAACGCGAGGACGCTGCGACCCTGGTTGGTCATGTCGAGCGGGTTGAACCGCGGCGTGCGCAGGTAGTCGAGCGCGAGCTTGGGCCAGCTCGGCTTGCCGCCCGACTTCGGCATCATCGAGTGAAAGCCGTAGACGACGAGCTTGCCGCCGCGGCGCAGGTGGCGGTAGCTGTCGCCGAGCGTGGACACGCCGTTGGCGTCGAGGATCACGTCGTAGCCGTCGGGCGCGAGCCGCTTGGCCTCGCGCCACAGCGGGGCGGTCGACTTGTCGATCACGTGGGTCGCGCCGAGCGCGGTCGCGCTGGCGACCTTGGCGCTGGCGCCGACCACGCCGACGACCTCGCAGCCGCCGAGCTTGGCGAGCTGGAGCAGCGCGCCGCCGACGCCGCCCGCGGCCGAGT
>JAYTAJ010000422.1:0-4164 GCA_043737575.1 Myxococcales bacterium
GAGCTCGTAGCCGAGCTCCGGCTGGGCCAGGGCGGCCAGCATCGCGGTGGCGGCGTCGCCGAGCGCGGTGTCGACCGCGGCGCCGCAGCGGCGGCCGAGGAAGCGATCGGCGGGGCTGTCGCTCGACGGCACCCGGAGCTCGACGACGCCCGTGGTCGGCGACACCACGCGGCTCCACCGCGTCGTCCCCATCAGCAACCCGCGCGCGAGGTCCTCGGTTGCGACCTCGGGCTGCTCGTCGGGGCCGCCGAGGCCGGTGCGCTTGCCCGCGCGCAGGGTCGCCTCGTCGAGCGCGGGGCTCCCGACGTCGGGCGCCGCCACCGCGGCGTCGCCCGCGATCGTCGTCGTCGGCGGCGGGGCCGCCTTCTTCTTGCACGCGGCGGCGGCGAGAGCGGCGGCGACGGCGACGGCGACCAGCGGCGGCTTCATGGCGCGAGGGTATCAGCCGATGCGCGCCCGCAGGTGCGACCACAGCGCGAGGCCGGGATAGTCGGAGTCAGCCTCGACCGCGGCGAGCTGCGCGAGGTCGCCCGCGAGCACGGCCTCGGCGGTGCGGGTGCCCCAGTAGACGGTGCGACCGTAGGCCGAGGCGAAGCCGCGCTGGCGGCTGCGCCGCGCGAGCACGCGGGCGTCGTCGGGGCGCTCGGCGGCGATCGCCAGGAGCGCGAGGCTCTCGAGCTCGCCCGCCCACGGATCGGCGGCGCGGCGCAAGCTCCCGGCCGCGGCCTCGGCGCCCGCCAGATCGCCGCTCGCGATCCGCTGATCGATCAGCATGCCGTGGGCGAGCTGGTGGCGCGGGAACCGCGCGATCGCGGCCTCGGCGGCGGCGAGGGCGGCCGCGAGATCGCCGCGCAGCGCCGCGGCCTGGGTCGCGGCGACCGCGCCGAGCGGATGGTGCGCGAGCGCGGCCATGCGGGTGCGGATCGCCAGCAGCAGCGGGCGCTGGCGACGGTTGCTGAGCGCGTGGGTCAGGTTGCCGAGGTGGCGGACGCTGCCGTCGGCGAGCCAGCGGTCGAGGGCCGCGGGCTCGCCGCGCGCCGCGTCGTTGGCCGCGGCGATCGCGTCGAGGTAGGCGAGCGCACTCGGGCTGGCGAGGGCGGCGGGGCGGCGCGCGGCGAGGCGGCGCGCCAGCTCGGGGCGGAAGCGCTCGTCCTGACTCGCGGCGGCGTTCGCCATGTACTGCGCGATCAGATCGGTGTCGGCGATCGCGGCGAAGGCGCGCGCGGCGGCGTCGTGATCGTCCGCGGCGATCGCGAAGGCGAGGCGAGCGCGCTGCGCGGGCAGCTCGTCGCCGCGGGTGCGCTCGAGCGCCTCCTCGGGCGTGCGGTCGGCGAGGGCGACGCGGTTGTAGGCCTCCTGCGCCGTCCACGATCCGTGATCCCAGCGCGCCGGCAGCGCCGCGGCGGCGTCGTCCCAGCGCTCGATCGACGCGAACAGGTGGGTCTTGCGCAGCCGGAGCCACTCGGGCGGGTTGGGCTGGGCGTCGAGCACCGCGACCGCGTCGTCGGGCCGCGCCACGAACAGCAGGTTGGCGAGCTGGTTGCGCGCCCAGTCGTAGTTCGGCGAGCCGTCGATCGCCGCGCGCAACAGCTCCTCGGCGCGGGCGTCGTCGACGCCGATCAAGCGCGCCGCGTGGGACGCCTGCGCGAACGGCGACGTCGGATGATCGCGCAGGAACGCCGCGGTCGCGACGGCGGCGGCCTCGACGTGGCCGGCCTCCTCGAGCGTCTCCCACAGGCATGCTTGCAGGTCGGCGCTGCGGCTGCGGGTGGCGGCGACCCGCGTCGCGATCTCGGCCGCGCGATCGTCCTGGCCGGCCTCGAGGAGGATGCTGGTGAGGTTGGTGAGCAGCGGCTCGGGATCGTCGGCCGCCACCTCGATGCCCTCCACCAGGAGCGTCGCGGCGCGATCGATCTCGCCCTGGCGCTCGAGCTGCCGCGCCGCGCGCCACCGCGGCTCGAACCAGCCGGTCCAGCGGTTCGCCATCGCGAGGTAGCGCTCGATCGCCTCGGCGCGCTGGTCGGGCGCGGCGGCGACGTCGCCGAGCAGCGCCGCGAGGCGCAGCGCGCCGTGGGTGTAGTCGGGCGCGAGCTCGACGGCGCGGCGGGCGCACGCGATCGCCGCCGCGCGGTCGCCGCGGGCCTCGGCGACCAGCGACGCGGTGACGTGGTTGAACGGGTTGTCGGCCGCCAGCTCGAGGGCGCACGCCGCGAGGTGCTCGGCGTCGCCCTGCGCGCCGCGGTCGTGCTGATGGCGCGCGAAGTTCTCGGTGGCGCGGACGTGGGACGGATCGATCGCGAGGACGTGCCAGTACGCGGCGGTCGCCTCGTCGCCGCGCTCGGCGGCAGCGTGGCACTCGGCGATGTTCTGGGCGGTGTTGCTGTCGCCGGGATCGCGGCGCAGCGCCTCGTCGAGCTCGATCAGCGCCTCGTCCCAGCGGCTGTCGTCCATCAGGTAGCTGGCGTGCAGGAGGTGCGGCCACTCCAGCTCGGGGTAGCGGACCCGGGCGCGGAACAGCGCGGTGACGAAGCGCTTGCGATCGCTCTTGGTGCGGATCCGCGTGAACTGCCGCCACAGCGCGCCGGTGCGCTGGTACCACGCGAGCGGGAAGTCCTCGACCAGCGCGAGGGCAGCGTCGCAGCGCGCGGTGACGTCGAGCACCGAGTCGCGGACCGGGGCCTCGCCGCACTCGTCGATCAGCCGCAGGTGGCGCTGATCGATCACGTCGGCGGCGTCGAGCGCGGTGGCGAGGGCGACGTCGTCCTTCGGGTACGCGACGATCGCGGCGCCGCGGTACAGCGCGCCGAGCGAGGTCTGGGTCTCGACCAGGCGCTCCGACGGGACGTGGGTCATCGGGTCCTGCACCGCGAGCAGCCCGAGGCCGAGGTCGATGCCGATCACCACCGCGACGTGGCTGGTGGTCGAGTACTCCTCCTGGACGATGACCGGCAGGCCGAGCTCGAGGCAGGTCGCGAACCGCGCGGCGTCGGCCTCGAAGCGGCGGGTCGCGAGGCCGTGGCCCTCGAGGTAGCGGGTCATCGCGGCGATCGCCGACCCCGACTCGCGCTTCACCTCGGGCGCGATCGCGTCCTGATCGACGACGACGCCGTGGGCACGCAGCACCAGCTCGAGGCTGGCCGGGCCGCAGTAGTTGCGCTTCTGGGTGACGGTCGGGAACGCGGGCAGGGTGACGCGGCGCCCGGTGCCGCCGCGCTCGACGCGATCGAGCACCGCGCGCGCCAGCCGACCCGACGCGTCGTCGGCCTGGTCGCGCCACACCGCGCGGTACAGCTCGATGCCGGCGTCGCGGTCGCCCATCGCGACCAGCGTGCTCGCGCGATCGAGCTGATCGCGGCGGCGGTGGTCGCCGCCCGGCGTCGCCGCGAGGATCGCGTCGAGGTGCGCGACCACGGTCGTCCACGCGCTCTGGACGCGGGCCAGGCTGGCGCGCAGGCGCAGCGCCGCGACGCGGTAGCGCGGGTGATCGTCGAGCTGATCGAGCGCGGCGGCGCTGCCCGCGAAGTCGCCGAGGACGTAGTGAGCCTGGGCCAGGCCGAACCAGCCGCGGCGCGGCTCGTCGAGCGTGGTCGCCTCGGTGAAGCGCTCGAGCGCGCGCGGCCGATCGTCGAAGCGCAGCGCCAGGTAGCCGTGGGCGGCGGCACCGAGGCTCGAGCTCGGCAGCGCGGCCACCGCGGCGTCGGCGGCCGCGGCAGCGAGCAGCGGCACCCGCTTGCGCTCGAGGGCGTAGGCGATCTCGGCGTGGATCAGCGCGCGGGCCAGCGGATCGGCGGCGCGGGTCAACGCCGCGCGGGCCGCGACCACCACGCGATCGATCGGCTCGCCCGCGAACAGGCGACACCGCAGCACCGTCGCGATCAGTCGCTCCCACGCCGCGGTCGGCAGCGCGTCGAGGTCCAGCGCCTGGGCCCGGTCGGCGGCGGCGCGGTAGCGCTCGGCGGCGAGGTCGTCGGCGAAGGCGGCGATGAGGGTCTCGGGCTCGAGGTCGGTGGTCATACGGCGTGAAGATAGAGCCGGCCGGCGCCCGGGTGTGACGCGCGATCACGCCAGCCAGCGGGTGATGCGGGTGGTGAGCGCGGCGAGCAGGCGATCGGGCTCGACCTCGGCCGGCGGATCGAGCACCAGCTGCAAGATCGTCGTCGAGAC
>JAYTAJ010000423.1:0-9558 GCA_043737575.1 Myxococcales bacterium
GCGGATCCGGGCTGCGGATCGGGCCCGAGTCCTTGAGCGCGGTGACCGACATCGTCGGCGCGCCCGCGTCCGCCGCCGGCACCAGCGGCGACGGCGTCGGCGGCAAGGTCATGGGCCGCGGCACCGACACCGACACCACGTCGAAGCCGCTCGCGCTCGACGCCGGGCTCGAGTCGAGCACCGAGTCGACCGCCAACCAGCGCGGCGCGCCGTCACCCGACGGCACCCACAGGCTCTGATCGGGGCGCGGCGGTGGCACGAACCCGCTGCCTGGCGCGATGTCGGGCAAGAGCCGCGACACCATCAGCGCGACCTGCTCGGCGCCGACGTGGAGGCCCTCGCGCACCGCGCAGCTGTCGATCGCGGCGCGCAGCTCCTCGGCGGTGGCGTGGCGCTTCGCGGGCTCGGGCGCCAGCGCGCGGCGGATCAGATCCTCGACCAGCGCCGGCACGTGGGGCACCGCCTGGGACGGCGGCACCGGCATCGCGCCGTTGGCGAGGTGCAGCCCGGTCGTCACCCGCAACAGCAGCGCGCCGAGCGCGAACACGTCGGCGCGGCGATCGACCGCGGCGCCCGCGACCCGCTGCTCGGGGGCCGCCTGATCGGGCCCGGGCGGCGGCGCGCCACGGGTGGCGGCGAGGCGCTCGAGCCCACCGACCCGGGCGACGCCGTCGTAGCCGACCACGACCAGCGACGGTGACACCGTGCCGTGGATCAGCCGCACCGCGGTGCCCTTCTCGTTGCGCAGCTCGTGGAGGAAGTGCAGGCCGCGGGCGACGTCGCGCACGATCGCGAGGGCCTCGGCGAGGCCGAGGCGCTGGGGGTACGCCGCGTCGATCAGCGCCGCGAGGTCGCGCCCCGCGATGTGCTCGAGCATCAACCGCGGGCCGGTCGCGACGTGATGCACGCCGAGGACGCGGACCAGGTTCGGGTGGTTGCCGTGGGTCGCCAGCCACGCCGCGCGCGTCGAGGAGACTACCAGCGCGGCGGGATCGTCGGCGGGATGGACAGGACCGGGCATGACGGCACGAGGTTCACGGCTGCGTGACCGGCAGGTCCTTGCTGATCGTCGTCATCTTGCCGGGCTCGATCTTCACGGTGAAGGTCCATTTCTCGCGACCGACGGTGAAGGTGACCTTGTGCAGGCCGGCCGCCAGCACGATCTTCGCGCGCGGCGTGATCGGCGTGGTCTTGCCGGTCGCGGCGCCGTCGATCGACAGCGCGGCGAACGGCGTCGTGTACGCGACCAGGTAGCCCTCGCCGGTGACCTTGGCGCTGCCGCTGCCCGATCCGGTGATGGGCTTGACGCTGGCGCTCGATCCCGAACCCGAGCCGGTCTTGGCGCTGCCCGAACCCGAGCCGGTCTTGGCGCTGCCCGATCCCGAGCCGGTCTTGGCGCTGCCGCTGCCGACGCTGGGCTCGCCGAGATCGATCCGGCTGCTGCTGCCGCTGTCGCGCACCTTGCTGCTGCCGCTGCCGCTGCTGCTGCCGTCGGTGCGCACCCGCCTGGCGCTGCCCGAGCCGCTGCCGCTGTCGTCGTCGATCGGCTTCTTGCCGACGATGGTCGCGACCGCATCGGAGCCCGAGCCCGAGCCGGTCGTCGCGATCGGCGTCGCCGCGTCGATCGGCAGCACCGCCGCGTCGAGGATCACCTCCGCCGCGGTCGCCGCGTCGTGGAGCTCGACCGCGCCCGCGTCGAAGATCGTCGCGGTCGGCACCGCCGCGGCCGGATCGGGCTTGAGCTCGCACGGGACCGACCGGGCCTGCCCCGCGGTCACGTCGACCTTGGCCTCGCACCCGATCGCGCCCATGCGCGCGATCCGCACCTGGTACGTGCCCGGCGCGAGATCGCCGATCGCGAGCGCGCCGGCCACGACGTCACCGCGCTTCTGGTCGTTGATGAACACCTCGGCGACGCCCTGATCGGCGAGCGCGATCTCGATCGATCCGACCGTCGCCGCCGCCGCCGTCGTCGGCTTCGCCGCGGGCTGGTCCGCCATCACGACGAACTTCACGACCGCGAACGCGCCGAGGACGATCGCGGCGATGCCGACGCCGATCATCACGTCCTTCGCCAGCGACGGCTTCTTCTTGCGTCGGGCCGGCTCGACCGCGGTCTGGGCCGGCGCGGGCGCGCCGTAGCCGGGCGGATAGCCACCGTCCTGCGGATAGCCCGGGCTCGACGGATACGGCTGCTGCTGACCGGGTTGCCAGCCCGGCCCCGCCGACGGATATGGATAGCCGGGCTGCTGGCCCTGATAGCCGTACGGCGGCGGCTGCTGCTGCTGCGCGTACGGATCGCCGCCGGGCGGCGCGCTGCTCGGACCGAGGTAGCCGTACGATCCATCGGGCGCGGCGACCGGATAGCCTGGCGGCGGTCCGCCGTAGGCCCCTTGCTGCTGGGGATGGCTGCCCATCGGGAACTGCTCGGGCGACGGAAATCCCGCCGACACCGCGGGGCCCTGACCGGTCGGCGGCGCGGGCAGCGGCAACGACTGCGGCGGCTGCGGTTGCTGTCCGTACGGCGAGCCGCCCGGCAGGACGGGCGCCGTCATGCCGAGCATCGTGCGCCCGTTCGATCCCGGCGGCGGCGTCGGCGTGCTGGTCGGGATCGGGATCATCGGCATGCCGAGCGGCGAGATCGTCGGGTCCTCGGCGCGCGCCGGCGCGAGCGGGTTGACGATCGCGGCGACCGGCGGCGTCGTCGCGGGCCGCGGCGGCGGGGTCGGACGTCCGGTCGGCGGACGACGCGCGGGCGCACCCGCGGCGGGAGCCTGCGGCGCCGGGGCGACCTCGCTGATCTCGCCGAAGATCTCGGTCGGGCCCTCCTCGGCGAACTCCTCGGGCGCGTCGCCGCGCGCCGCCGGCGACCCGGGTGCGGGGCCGACCTGGAGGCCGTTCTCGTCGACCATGTCCTCGAAGCTCGGCCCGCCGAGCATCGTCGGATCGTCGGCCTTGCCGGCCTCGCCGAGGTGCTCGACGACGTCGAGCTTGGCCTCGGCCTGCGGCACGCCCGCGATCAGGCCCTCGCGGCCGAGCTTCTTGAACGACTCGTGCTGCGTGCGCTCGCGATCGACCTCGGCGGCGAAGCCGTCCTTCAACCAGGTCGCCAGCGTCTTCGCGGTGAAGACGTTCTCCTGCGACATCAGGAAGCGCTGCAGATCGCCCACCATCTCGCTGCCCCACTGATAGCGATCCGACGAGTCCTTCGCGAGCGCCTTGAGGATGATCTTCTCGACCGCCTCGGGGATGTTGGGGTTGACGTCGCGCGGGCGCGGAATGTCGACGTTGCGGACCTTCTCGAGCGTCGAGAAGTCGGTCTCGCCGACGAACAGCCGATCGCCCGACAGGCACTCGTAGAGGATCGTGCCCGCGGCGAACAGGTCGCTGCGGCGATCGAGCGGCAGCCCGCGCACCTGCTCGGGCGACATGTAGCCGAACTTGCCCTTCAGCACGCCGGCCTGGGTCTTCGAGCTGCGCGACGCCGCCTTGGCGATGCCGAAGTCGATGATCTTGACCTCGCCCTCGTAGGAGATGAGGACGTTCTGCGGCGAGCAGTCGCGGTGGACGATCTCGAGCGGACGGCCGAGCGCGTCGCGCTTCTTGTGGGCGTAGTCGAGGCCCTCGAGGACCTTGGCGACGATGAACGCCGCCATCGCCGCCGGCATCGGCTGCTTCAGCTTGCGCGCGCGGTTCTGGATCTGGAGCAGATCCTTGCCCCAGATGTACTCCATCGCGATGAAGTGAGCGCCGTCGGTGCGGCCGAGCTCGAAGATCTGGCAGATGTTCGCGTGGGCGAGCTGGCCGACGATCTTGGCCTCGTCGATGAACATCTTGATGAACTCGCGGTCCTCGCCCATCGACGGGAGGATGCGCTTGATCGCGATGACCTTCTCGAAGCCCTCGACGCCGTAGCTCTTGGCCTTGAAGACCTCGGCCATCCCGCCGACGCTGATCCGATCGAGGAGGAGATACTTCCCGAACGGGATTGCTTGCCGCACCGTGAACGATGGTAACGGCCGCCCTCGACGCGCACAACGCGAAAGGGGTCAGTCGGCCCTAGTTTTTCGACGACACCAAGTCACACGAAGTCACACGTGTCTCTCGCAGACCGTGGCCGTTGCCCCCCAGCTCGATCAGAAGCTTCCGCTGACCCCGAGCCCGCCGCCGTCGGAGAACGCGATCGGCGCGACCGAGATCGACGGCGAGCGCTGGTAGTGTCGGAGGCCGTCGTACACACCGTACGCATACAACCCGATCAGCGCGATGCCGGTGCCGAGGTTGACGTGGCGCAGGATGCGCGCGCTGCGGGTGTGGCCCTCGCATGTGCTGTCGGCGCCGTCGCACCACATGCGCAAGAGCGCGTAGCTGCCGAGGTTCGAGATCAAGAGCGTGCCGCCGACGCCCGTGAGGAGCCAGGCCTTGGTCCGCTCGCGGTTCTGGAACTGACCCGCGGGCGGGATCAGGTTCAGGACGATCGCGCGGCGCGGTCGCGGCCGCAGCGCCCGCAGCGCGGCGGCGTGGCGACCACGCACGCCCTCGAAGAACGCGACGGTCTCCGGAGGATAGAGGTTGGGATCGAGGCGGCCGTCGAGATCGAGCTTGAGGTACGCGAAGAAGTGGGCCTCGGCGCGATCGGACTGGCCGTGATCGAGCGCGGCGAGGCCGAGCAGGCGGTGGGCCTCGGCGCGATCGCCGCGGGTGGCGTCGCGATCGTCGGCGATCGGCGTGACCAGCGTGGCGACGGTGGTCCAGTCGCCGCGCTCGGCGGCGAGGGTCGCGGCGCCCAGGCGATCCGAGGTCTGCTGCGCGGCGCCGGGCTGCGCGGCGGCGACGCCGACGGCCGACGCGAGGACGAGCGCGGCGACGGCGGGGCGGTGCATCACGGCGATCCGAGACGCTCGCGGATCCGCGGCTCGACGACGTCGGTGACCTGCGCCGCGACCAGCCGCACCAGGGTATCGACGCGATCGCCGCGGCTGCCGACCACGGTGTCGGTGCGGACGACGCGGCTCCACAGGACGCCGGTCGCGTCCTCGACCTTCACCCGGGCGCGGGCGCGGCCGACCGGGACGTCGCGCTCGAACCCGGCGGCGAGGGACAGGAGCTCGACGGTGATCGTGATCGCCGGGTCGCCGCTGCCGGGCGGTGCGGTGCGATAGCCGAGCCGCGCCGCGAGCGCGACCACCGCGGGCGTGCCGAGCGCGGCGACGTCGAGCGCCGCGCCGCTGTGATCGCGCAGCTCGCGGCCGATCACGGTGATCCGCGCGATCGGTCGCCGATCGATCGGCGGCTTCGGCGGCGGTGGCGGCGCGTCGGGCTTGCGCATCGGATCGCGATCGATCGGCGGCGGCGCGACCGGCGGCGCCAGCGCGGCGGCGCGCGCGGTGCGCTCGCGCTCCATCACCGCGGTCAGCTCGGCGCCCAGCGTGCGGGTCGCGCGATCGAGCTCGGCGAGGCTGTCGGCCGTCGCCGCCAGGCGGGCGACGTCGATGGCGCGCTCGGGATCGCGGAGGCGCAGCTCGATCGCGATCGTGGTGCCGGCGCGCACCAGCCGGCCGTCGACGACCAGCCAGGCCCGGGTCGGCACGACGCTGACGTCGGACACCAGCACGACATCGAACCCGGCGGCGCGCAGCGCGGTCGCGAGCTCGTTGGCGACCGGCTGGCCGTACAGCGCGAGGCGGCGCTCCGACTGCAGCGGGATCACCGCGATCGTCGCGGGCGGATCGGCCAGCGCGGACGCGGCGTCGATCGCGAGCAGCGTGTGCACGATCAGCGCGATCACGAGCAGCGAGGGCTTCACTGCGACGTCCCGGGATCGGGGATCGCGACCGCGAAGGCGCCGCCGACGTCGGTGACCGCGTCGCCGAGCGGCCGCGATCGATCGAGGCCATCGCAGCCGTAGCACAGCGCGGTCACGCCGACCGACGGCAACCCGGTGCTCAGCCCGGTGCGGCGGACCTCGCCGCGGATCGCGATCGCGTCGGGCAGCTCGATCGGCGCGAGCGGTGCGCCAGCCCCGGCGAGCACGTGCACGGTGGCGTGGCCGCGGCGCGGATCGCTGACCTCGAGCTGGTAGGTCGCGCCGGGCGCGATCAGCAACGTCGCCTGGCCGCTGAGGTCGGCGTTCGCGGTCGGCGTCGCGGCGCCGAGGTGGGCGAGGTCGCCGGTCAGGATCGCGCGCAGGTGGGCGTTGCGGATCGGCTGGCCGGCGTCGTCGACCACCGTGGCGGCGAGGCCGAGCGGCGCCGCGCCGTCGAGGCTGGCCGGCACCGCGGCGCCGAGATCGATCAGCGCCACCGCGCCGGGTCCGGTCGCGCCGCGCAGGTACGCGCGCCCGGCGGCGGCGGTCGCGCGGTACGCGGTCAGCCGACCCGCGCCGTCGATCGCGACGGTGTCGCGGTGCTTGCCCACCGCGGTGCGGGTGATCGTGCCGTCGCCGATCGTCGCCGCCGCGGCCACGTCGATCGCGAAGGTGGCGTGACCGCCGGCTGCGATCGCGCCGTCGACCCGCACCAGCGTGCCGGCGAGGTCGCGCGTGATCGTCGCGGCCGCGTAGCGGATGGTCAGCGCGCGATCGAGCGCAAGGTCGGTGAGCGGCGCGGTCAGGCGCGGCAGGCCCGAGGCCGCGGGCGGCACCACGGTGAGCGCGGCGGCGGCCGGCGGGCGCCAGCGGATCGCGAAGCTGCCGTCGGCGGCGGTGGTCGCGATCGTCGACGGTGCGGCGCCGTCGTCGGCCGCCATCGTCACCCGCGCACCCGCGAGCGGCGCGCCGCTGGGATCGCGGACCACGCCGGTCGCGACCTGGCCGCCGTCGACGATCAGCGCGTCGATCAGCGGTGCCCAGTCGTCGTGGCGGCGCGGCGCGAGGTCGGCGGCGAGGGGCACGATCAGCACGTCGACGTGGCCGGGCAGGAGCTGCACGACGTCGGTGCCGGCCGCGCCCGTCACCAGCTCGACGAACACGTCGGGGGTCGACCGCGAGATCAGCCGCACGTAGGCGGGCACGATCGCGCCCGGGCCGTCGCGCACCACGATCGGGACGGTGAGGCCGGCCTCGAGCGCGATCACGCCCGCGACGTAGTCGACGCCACCCGGGACGGTGATGACGCGCTCCTGACTCGGGACGTCGGAGTCGGGCGACGGCGTGAAGCGCAGCCGCAGCGTGCGCTCGTCGGCGGCTGGATCGCGGACGTTGACGTCGCCGCTCCACCCGTCGCAGCCTGGGATGGCGAGCGCGACGTGATGGATGCCGGCCTGGTTGGCGATGAAGTCGATGTCGCGACCGTCGGGGGTGCGCGGCGTCGTCGCGATCGGGTCGACGCCGCGGGTCACGTTCCACTGGTAGTCGAGGACGCCGCTGCCGTTGGCGACGGTGGCGCGGGCGGTGATCGTCACCGGCGCCACCGGATCGATCGGCTCGAGCTGCACATCGACGCGACACAGGCCGCCGTCGGGGAGGTCCTGGGCGCTATCGGCGCCGCAGCCCGCCGCCGCCACCACGAGCCCGATCCCGACCAGCGCGACGAGCGATCGCATCAGCGGACCTCCACGATCCAGGTGGTGCGCTGGCGGCAGCTCGCAGGCGGCTCGAGGCTGCACGTCGGCGCGTCGGCGGCGCAGCTCGTGAACGAGCGGTGGTTGCGATCGTCGATCTCGACGCGCAGCTCGATCCGATCGCCGGGCGCGAACGCCGCCGGATCGAAGTCGATCGCCGCGGCGTCGGCGATCGGCGTGAACGTCGCCGCGCCGACCGGTCGCATCGACCACGCGAAGCTCGCGGCGCCGAGGTAGGGATCGCCGGGCGGCGGCGCCGGGTAGACGTCGAGATCGTCGCTGACCACCAGCACCGCGAAGCGGCGCGGCGCGGTCGCGAGCACCACCGCGCCCGACGCCGGCTCGGTCGCGCCGAGGCATGGCGCGTGATCGGGCCGCACCAGGATCGACGTGTCGGTGTCGCGGCGCTCGATGCGGTCGCTGGCGGTGACGCGGACGATCCACTCGCCCTCGACGTCGGGGACCAGCGTGTACGCCTCGCCGACCTCGGGCTGATCGGCCGCGGGCTCGAACACCGCGGCGCCCGGCTGCGACGTGCTCGCGGGGTAGAGCTGCCACGCCAGGGTGACGTCGTCGCCGTCCTCGTCCTGGGCGATCGCGCTGATCGTGATCGGCACCCGCGGCGGAAACTGGCCCTCGAGCTCGCGGCCGCGGCGCTGCACGATCGCGAGCGGCGCGCGGTTGCCGACCGGCAGCTCGAGGCGCTGGCCCGGCCGCGCCACCGCGCGGCGCGCGTCGGTGACGTCGAGGTCGACGTAGATCTCGAGGGTCGGTCGGTCCTCGACCTTGCTGGGCACGGTGAAGCGGAACGTCCGATCGGTGCCGGTCGCGATCGCGGCGCACCGGGTGCCGCCGAGGCCGGCCGGGCCGTCGCAGGCCTGGGCGCGCCACGCCAGCGCGACCTGATCGTCGTCGGGATCGTCGACCAGCGCGCGGAGCTCGAGCTCCTCGCCGCGGAACACCACGCCGTCGTCGACGCGCTCGATCTCGGCGCTCGGGCGCTCGTTGATCGGATCCATGTAGAAGCAGCCCGGGCTCGCCGCGAGGAGGGCGAGCGTCAGGCTACGTGTCGCCGACATGGTGCCGGACGATGCAACCGGCCTGCCACGCACAACCCGAGGATATCCCACGACGCGCCGAGGCGGGGACGCCGCGGACGTGACATCGGTGTCGCGGAAACCGGCGGCGGACCGCGTCACGGATAGCAGTCCAGCTCGGGCGTGTCGCGCAGCGTGCAGCGCGCGAGCCGCGGCAAGGTCACCCAGCCGCTCGCGACGACCTTGCCGCCGCGCACGATCTCGACGCGCTGGCGACCGGGGCGCAACGGCGCGGTGGCGCCGCGCGCGAGGTCCTTGCCGCGGATGCGCACCGCATCGGCGAGGGCGTTCTCGACGACGACCGGCGGCAAGAGCGAGCCCTCGACCCGCTGATCGACGCCGGCCACGACGGTGATGGTCTCGGCCCACGCGCCCTGGCCGAGGCCCTGCTTGCACTCGACGCGGTGGCGTCCGGGGGCCAACGCGATCGGCCGCGCGGCGTCGGCGCGGCCGCGGGGCTCGCCATCGATGACGAGATCGCACCAGGTGTCGAAGGCGAAGGTGATCTGCGCGGGCGCGGCCGCCGCGTCGATCGGCTCACGCAGCGCCGCGTCGATCGGCGGCGCGGCGTCGATGGGACCGGCGTCGATCGGCCGCGCGAGCCCGACGACGCTCGCGTCGCGTCGCGGTCCCGGGCTCGCATCGCTCGCAACGCGCGCATCGACCGTCGCCGTCACCGTATCCGTGACCGTATCCGTATCCGTATCCGTATCCGTATCCGTGTCCGTATCCGTATCCGTACCCGAATCCGTGACCGTATCCGTATCCGTATCCGTGGTGGCTGCATCGGCGATCCCCGCGTCCCCCACGCTCGCCGCGACCGACGGCGCCCGCCGCTCGCCGCGCACCAGCATCCACCCGCCGCCCGCCGCGGCCATCATCGCCAGCGCGAGCCCCGCGC
>JAYTAJ010000424.1:0-4160 GCA_043737575.1 Myxococcales bacterium
CGTTGGCGGGGTAGCTCAGGGGTAGAGCAGGGGTCTCATAAGCCCTTGGTCGGCAGTTCAAATCTGCCCCCCGCCACCATGGCCGGCAGCGGCCTGTCCGGATGCTAGTTTCGCGGCACTCGGGGATCGTCTAATGGCAGGACAGCAGCCTTTGGAGCTGCGTATCAAGGTTCGAATCCTTGTCCCCGAACCAGGTGTTTGCGGCTGGGGGCGCTACGATAGCGCGGGGCGCCCCACGGCGCAGCTACCGCCTATGAAGCTCGACAAAGCCTGCGCGCTGTTTTTCGGAACGAAGATCGACTCCAAGACCCGAGAGGCGCTCGCGCAGGCGAAGCCAGGCGACAAGAAGTACTTCGACGGCACGTCGGACGAGTTCCTGCGCATCATCGACACGGGCGAGGAGAAGTGGATCGGCAAGGTGGTGAAGGCGGGGCCGGTGGTGACGGAGGTCGACGACATCCAGCGCAACATCGTCTCGATCATGCGGCGCGTGGCGCCGGGCGCGCGGGTGTCGCCGGGCGGCATCCGCATCTTCGTGCTGCAGGGCGTGTCGGCGGGGGTGGCGGTGATCGACGACGACGAGCCCGAGGGGCCGGATCCGGCGTCGTCGGGTCCGTACATCACGCTGTAGGCGACTCGTAGGCGAGGCCCCAGCGGATCCCGCGGTCGGACACGACGATCGCGGGCGCGGCGAGGCGCTCGGCGAGACGCGCGAAGATCGCGGCGCCGCCCGCGATGACGTCGGCGCGCTGGGCCTGCATGCCGATCATCGCGCGGCGCTGGTCGACCGGGGCGGCGAGCAGGTCGGCGGTGAGGCGATCGAGGGCGGCGCGGGTGAGGCGGTGGCCGTGGACCCGCTCGGGATCGTAGGGCGTCGCCAGCGCGAGCGCGGCGAGGGTGGTCGCGGTGCCCGCGCTCGCGACCAGCACGACGCCGTCGGGCAGCGCGAGGGGCGCGAGGGCGGCGTCGATGTCGGCGAACAGCGCGGCGCGCTCGGCGGCGGTCGGCGGATCCGACGCGAGGTGGCGCTCGGTCATGCGGACGGCGCCGATCGGCACGCTGGTGGCCGACACCAGGCGATCGCCGTCGCCGACGATGACCTCGGTCGAGCCGCCGCCGACGTCGGCGACGACGAAGCGGGTGCCGCGCAGCGCGGGCAGGCTGTGGGCGGCGGAGCGGAACGCGAGCTCGGCCTCGCGCTCGCCGCTGATGATCGCGATCGGCGCGCCGAGGATCGCGGCGGCGGGCCCGCGGAAGTCGTCGGCGTTGGTGGCCTCGCGCAGCGCCTGGGTCGCGATCACGTCGACGCGGGCGACGCCGTGGCCGTCGATGGCGGCGCGGAACTCGCGGCAGATGTCGAGGCTGCGCGCGATCGCGTCGGGGTGCAGCCGCTTGCCGTGATCGACGCCCTGGCCGAGGCGACCGAACCGACACCAGTCGAGCACCGCGCGCAGCTCGCCGGTCGCGTCGGGCTCGGCGATCAACAGGAGCAGCGTGTTGGAGCCGATGTCGATGACGGCGCGGCGCATGCCGTGTTGTAGCCGATCCACTACACTGGGCGCGTGTCCGATCGGTGCGCGTGACCCGCATGAAGATCCCGATCGTCATCCTCACGGGCTTCCTCGGCGCGGGCAAGACGTCGCTGCTCAACCGCGTGATCGCGGCGCGCGCGGCGGGCGGCGACGTCGGCGGCAAGCTCGCGATCGTCGTCAACGAGCTGGGCGCGATCGGGATCGACGAGGAGCTGCTGCCGCGCGGCGCGGCGCGCCAGGTCGAGCTGCCGGGCGGCTGCGTGTGCTGCGTGCTGAACGACGAGCTCGACGCGGCGATCCTGGCGCTGCTCGACGCCAACCCCGAGCTCGAGACGCTGATCCTCGAGACCACCGGCGTCGCCGAGCCGGTGCCGATCGTGTGGACGCTCGAGCGCGCGCCGCTGCTCGAGCGGGTGCGGGTCGCGGCGGTGGTGACGCTGGTCGATCCGCTGAGCTGGCCGGCCGCGCGCGCGACCTCGGTCGCCGCCGAGATCCAGGTCGAGAGCGCCGACGTCGTGGTGGTGACCAAG
Organism: Myxococcales bacterium; assembly: GCA_043737575.1. Taxonomy (GTDB): domain Bacteria; phylum Myxococcota_A; class Polyangia; order Haliangiales; family Haliangiaceae; genus UBA2376. The sequence continues at coordinate 2,063 of JAYTAJ010000424.1, forward strand.
CGCGAGCTGGCGACCGTGGCCGAGCTGGCGACCGCGCGCGACGCGATCGCGGCGCTGGCGCCGACCGTCCCGGTGCTGGTGCCCGAGCGCGACGAGGCGGCGGCGTGGCTGCTGTCGATCCTGCGCGATCCACCCGAGCGCGCGCGCGGCGCCGACGAGCCGGCCGAGCACGATCACCACGGCCACGGCCACGGCGACGGCGATCCGCACGGCGTGGCCTCGGCGGCGCTGGCGATCGACGCGGTGCTCGAGCTCGAGCGGTTCGAGGACGCGGTCGCGGCGCTGCCGTCCGAGTTCTTCCGGGTGAAGGCGATCGTCCACGCCATCGACGGCCGAACGGGGGCCGACACGCCGGGCTGGGCGGTGGTGCATCGAGTCGGGCTGCGGGTGTCGAGCGAGCCGATCGCCGCGCCGCGCGGGAGTGGCCGCATCGTCGGATTGGGGCGAGGCGTGACCGCGGCGCCGCTGGCCGCGTGCGTGGCCGCCGCCGTGCTACGTTCCGCCAGGGATCGCGATGCCGCTCGATGAGCGACCACGTGCGTCGACGCTGCACGAGCTGTTGCTCGAGCTGCGGAGCGGCTACGTCTTGCATCGGCCGATCCTCGTCGACGTCACCCCCGCCACCGTCGATGGACCCGACACCACGATCGAGCGGACGATGACGCTGCAGCTGCCGGCGGGCGGTGATCTCGGCATGACCGGCGAGCTGGCGGCGTGTTCGTTCACGCTGGTGGGCCCCAACACGCTGCACGCGTCGACCGAGCCGCCGATCACGATCGGGCGCAGCCGCAAGTGCGACGTCCGCGTCGAGAACGAGTCGGTGAGCAAGGTCCACGGCTCGATCGGCTTCGATCCGGATCGCGGCGACTACGTCGTGGTCGACGAGAACTCGCGCAACGGCACCCGCGTCAACGGCGCGTCGCTGGCGCCCGGGGTGCCGGCCGCGGTCTATGCCGGCGCCCAGCTCAGCTTCGGCGACGCGGTGTTCGTGTTCATCGATCCACCGACCTTGCGCAAGCTGGCTCGGCTCGCGACATGATCCGCGCGATCGCGTGCGTGGTGGTGCTCGCGGTCGCCGGATGCGGCCAGGATGCGATCGCGGTGACCGAGCGCGGCGGCGCCGATCACAACCGCGCGGCGCTGCTCGCCGCGGCCCGCCAGTTCGGCGTCGCCGGCCACACGCCGAAGGCCTTCGCCGAGCTGTCGCGCAGCGTCCTGACCTTGCGGGTCGGCATGGACGAGACCGTCGCCGAGGAGGCCGAGCTGCTGATGGTCATGCTCGCGCTCGAGGCGCTCGCCGACGTGCCGGGCGCCGCGACCGGCGCCGACCCGCCGATCCTGACGGTGTGGCCGATCGGCCTGGCGCCGCGCATCACCGCGCCCGTGCCTGGTCGTCCGCTCGCCGACGCGTGGAGCGAGTACATGCCGGGGCCGGACGAGGACGCGGCGCGCTACGCGATGCGGCTGTGCGGCGAGCAGCTCGCGCGCGGCTGCGGCCACGTCGTGCCCGAGGGCCAGGCGCCGGTCGTCGCGGCGATCGCGATCGGCCGCTTCACCGCGCGGGCGCGCGCCGCGGTCGCGAACTGTCTGACCTGCGGCACGCCGGCCTGGGCCAAGCGGGTCGCCGATTGGGAGGCGCTCGACAGCGCCGCGGTCGCGTACGTCGAGCCGGCGCGGCGGCGGATGGCGACGTCGCAGTGGACGGTCGCGGGGCCGGGCGCGTCGGATCCCGCGGTCGGCCCGACGCTCGAGATCGAGGACGACGGCGCGATGACCGTCAACGGCGAGCCGGTCGGTGCCGCGGCGATCGAGCCGCTCCTGGCCGCGGTCCGCCGCGAGGCCAAGGCGACGGTGCTGCGCGTGCATCTGCCGCCGACCGCGTCGACCGAGCGGCTGCGGGTCGCGCTCGCCCAGGCCGGCGCCGCGGGCTACGCGCAGATCGCGCTGCTGGCGCGGGTGCCGCGCTATCCGTGGACGCTGGTCGCGTATCCGATCGCGACCGGCAGCACGCTGCCCGTGCGCGACGCCGATCCGGTGCAGGTGCTGGCGCGGGTCTACGACGTGCGCGCGACGCCGTAGCCAACGCTTGGCTATCGCA
>JAYTAJ010000425.1:0-4159 GCA_043737575.1 Myxococcales bacterium
TCCTCGACGGCGCTCGCCTGCGCCGCCGCTGCGTGCTGGTGATCCACGGCCGCGGCCTCCACAGCGGTGGCGTCGCGATCCTCCGCGATCTGGTGATCGCGCAGCTCGCCGGGCCGCTGTCCGGGCTGGTCCACGCCTTCGCGCCCGCCGCCGCCGCCGATGGTGGTCCCGGCGCGACCTACGTGATGGTGCGGGCATGAGCCGCTTCGCCCGCACCGCGTGGCTGGCCGCGCTGATCGTCTGCTTCGCGGGCGCGACGATGGTGCCCGCCGCCGAGGCCGCGCCGCGCACCCGCGCGCAGCAGACCGCCAAGAGCAAGTCGACCCAGCGCGCCAAGCCGACGACCAAGACCCGCGCCGCCGCCAAGCCCACCAGCAAGCGCCGCCCGCCGACCAAGGTCGCGACCCGCAAGCCGACCCGCGGCAAGGTCGCGACCCAGCCGACCCGGTCGATCCGCGGCGCCAAGGCGATCGTGCATCCCGATCTCGCGCGGGTCACGATCGCGGGTACGCCGCGTGGCCCCAGCGAGCAGCGCGGCCGCAACGCAACGATCGCGATCACCGCCGACGAGCGCACCGCCGACGCGATCGACAAGATCCTCCAGGGCCCGCTGCGGTTCGGCACCACCGGCCTCTACGTCGTCGACGCCGTCACCGGCCGCGAGCTGTTCGCGATGCACCCCGACGATCCGCTCAACCCGGCGTCGAACGTCAAGCTGGTGTCGACCGCCGCCGCGCTCGATCTGCTCGGCCCCGACTTCCGCTACACCACGCGGCTCTTGGGGCCCAGCCCCGACGACGACGGCGCAGTGATCGGCGACGTCTACCTGAACGGCACCTACGATCCGACGCTCGCGGTCAGCGGCCTCGACGAGCTCGCCACCGCGATCGCGGCGCGCGGCGTCCGCCGCATCGACGGCGATCTGGTGGTCGGCGGCCCCAGCACCCGTGACGGCATCTACCGCGCCCGGGTCCGGGTCGCGATCGAGGCCGGCGCACCCGGCGAGCCGCCGACCGTGATCGCCGGTCCGCCCAGCGACTTCCTCGAGGTCGTCAACACCGCCGTGACCGGCAAGCGCGCCAAGGTGAAGGGCCGCCTCGCCGTCACCAGCCAGGTCGTCGAGCGCGACGGTCACAAGCGCCTGCAGATCACCGTCACCGGCCCGATCGGCAAGGGCAAGACCGTCGAGCGTCACCTGTCGACCAAGGAGCGCCACCTCTACGCCGCGCACCTGGTCCGCGCCGCCCTGGTCCGCGCCGGCGTCACCGTCACGGGCGACGTCCACGTCGCCGAGCTCGACGCCTTCGTCGCCGCCGCCAACCTCGCCGGCCACCTGCCGATCGTCCTCGCCGAGCGCGCGTCGGCGCCGCTCGCCGACATCATCACGCAGGTCAACAAGCGCAGCATCAACTGGCTGTCGGATCGCATCATCGCCACCGCCGCCGCGCTGCGCGCCGATCAGCAGCCGTCGATGGCGCAGGGCATCGACGCGATGTACGCGTGGATGGATCGCACCGCCGGCGTGGCGCGCAAGGACGCGATCCTCGACACCGGCTCCGGCCTGTCGTACCGCACCGAGCTGTCGCCGCGGCAGATCGTGAAGGTCCTGCGCACCGCGACCGGCGCCGACGCGCCCGACGATCCGTACCGCGCCGCGTGCGCCGCCGCGTTCCGTCACTCGCTGTCGATCGCGGGCGTCGACGGCACGCTGCGCGGCCGATTCCGCTCGGCCTTGCGCGGTCGCGTGCTCGGCAAGACCGGCACGCTGACCGGCGTGATCGCGCTGTCGGGGCTGATGGAGGGCGCCGACGGCCGCACCCTCGCGTTCTCGATCGTCACCAACGGCCACGCTGCCAACCGCAAGCCGTCGATCCGCGCCGCCCACGAGCAGCTGCTCGGCGTGCTCGATCGCTACCTGACCGAGACCCAGGCCATCGCGCCCGCGATGACGCCGACCGTCGACGTCGCGCCCGCGATCGACGCCGTCATCGTACCGACGTCCGAGCTCGACACCATCGACGACGAGCTGACCGACGAGCTCGACCCCGACCTGGCGCCGCCGCCCGCCCCCGCCGCCGTCCCGGGCGACAGCGGCGTCTGATGCGTCACCGCGGCGTGGTGGCGTCCAGGTAGATGTAGTTGATCAGTCCGCCGATCGCGAGGATGGTGCCGACCGCGATGACCGGGCCGCCGAAGGTGAACGCGCTCAGGTACGGCGACGGCCGGTCGGACGCCTTCTCGTAGGCGATCGCGCCAATGCCGACCCCCGCGAGCGTGATCACGCCGCCCGTCACCATCGCCGTCTTCGCGCCGCTCCGGGTGGTGCAGCCGCCGCCGAGCATGGCCAGCGCGACGACGATCGACAGGGCCTTCATGGACATCGCTACTCCTCACCCGCGTAGTTCTGCGCCAGCGTCTCGAGCACCGCTTGGTCCTCGAGCGTCGTGGTGTCGCCGCGCGCGGTCGAGCCGCTCGCGACCTCGCGCAACAGGCGCCGCATGATCTTGCCCGAGCGGGTCTTCGGCAGCGCGTCGGCGAACCGCAGCTCCTCGGGCCGGGCCAAGGCGCCGATCTGATCGGCGACGTGGCGGCGCAGCTCCTGGGCCAGCGCGTCGTCGGCGACCACGCCCGCGCGCGGCGTCACGAACGCGACGATCGCCTGACCCTTCAGCTCGTCGGGGCGGCCCACCACCGCGGCCTCGGCGACCTTGGGATGCGACACCAGCGCGCTCTCGACCTCCATCGTCGACAGCCGATGCCCGGCGACGTTGATGACGTCGTCGATGCGCCCCATGATCCAGAAGTAGCCGTCGGCGTCCTTGCGCGCGCCGTCGCCCGCGAAGTACACGCCGTCGACCTCGCCGAAGTAGGTCTTGGTGAAGCGGTCGTGGTCGCCGAAGATCGTCCGCAGCATCGACGGCCACGGCCGCCGCACCACCAGGAAGCCGCCCTGGTTGGGCCCGCACGCCTGGCCCTGGCGATCGACGACGTCGACCGCGATCCCCGGCAGCGGCAACGTCGCCGAGCCCGGCTTGGTCGGCGTCGCGCCCGGCAACGGCGAGATCATGATCGCGCCGGTCTCGGTCTGCCACCAGGTGTCGACCACCGGGCAGCGATCGCCGCCGATCACGCGGCGGTACCACATCCACGCCTCGGGGTTGATCGGCTCGCCGACCGAGCCGAGCAGCCGCAACGACGACAGATCGTGGCGCGCCGGGTAGTCGTCGCCCCACCGCATGAACGCGCGGATCGCGGTCGGCGCGGTGTAGAAGATCGTCACGCCCCAGCGCGCGATGATCTGCCAGAATCGATCCGGCTCGGGATGATTGGGTGCGCCCTCGTACATCAGCACCGTCGCGCCGTTCATCAGCGGGCCGTACACGACGTACGAGTGCCCGGTCACCCAGCCGATGTCGGCGGTGCACCAGAACACGTCCTCCTCGCGCAGATCGAACACCAGCTTGGTCGAGTAGTAGGTGCCGACCTGGTAGCCGCCCGTGGTGTGGAGGATGCCCTTGGGCTTGCCGGTGGTGCCGCTGGTGTAGAGCGTGAACAGCGTGTGCTCGGCGTCGTGGGCGGGCGCGACGTGGTGGGCCGCCGCGACCTCGACGGTCTCGTGCCACCAGTGATCGCGGCCGGCGCGAAGGTCGATGTCCTGGTTGGTGCGCTTCACCACCAGCACGTGCTCGACCGACGGCGCGTGGGCGAGCGCGCGATCGACGTTGTCCTTGAGCGGCACCGTCGCGCCGCGCCGCCAGCCACCGTCGCTGGTGATCACCAGCCGCGCGCCCGAGTCGCGGATGCGATCGGCCAGCGCCTCCGACGAGAAGCCGCCGAACACCACCGTGTGCGGCGCGCCGATCCGCGCGCACGCCAGCATCGCGATCGCCGCCTCCGGGATCATCGGCAGGTAGATCGCGACGAAGTCACCCGCGCCGATGCCGAGCGCGGTCAGCGCGTTCGCCGCCTGACACACCGCGCGGTGGAGCTGATGGTAGGTCAGCACGCGGGTGTCGCCCGGCTCGCCCTCCCACACCAGCGCCGCCTTGTTGCGGCGCGGCCCGTCGAGGTGACGGTCGAGGCAGTTGACCGACAGGTTGGTCTGCCCGCCGACGAACCACCGCGCGTCGGGCAGCTTCCAGTCCAGCACCTGCGTCCA